>JAPHSI010000179.1 GCA_026193155.1 Sulfurimonadaceae bacterium
ATTTTAAATACTGGTGGGAACAAGTCTTGGTCTATTGCATCTGCACTGCAAGACATAGGAATTGAAGTAGTTGCGACAAGTGTAAGAAAAGCTACCCTCGAAGATATAGAGATAGCAAAAAGTTATGTAGATATTTTGATGAAAGTACCTGCAAACGAACAGGCAAAACTGATAGATGAGCATAATGTAGACATACTTCTAGCCGGTGGTAGAAGTCTCTATACCGCCATAAAGAAAAAAGTAGCTTTTGTGGATGTTAATCAGGAGAAGAAAGTCAGCTACGGAGCTTATGGCGGTCTTGAGAACTTGGCAAAAGATGTCTGTGCAGCCGTTAACAACCCTGTGTTTAAAGTTGTGGGCGTTGCTGCACCTTGGGAATAATTGCTTAGTAAAGCATGAAATCATTTTGGAGTGATACTAAGTTATTCTCTTTAATTTGTTTCACCATCTCTGATAGTTTAAGTGCTTTTTCCTCCTCGTTTGAAATTGAACTTTGTGCATCGAGGCTAAATTTTTCCATATTTACATCCAAATAACCGGTATCAAATTTTCCTGCTTTAAATTTCTCGTCTTGTACGATCTCTCTGTGAAGAGGTATATTAGTTTTAAATCCCTCTATATGAAATTCATCTAAGGCACGTTTTGCTTTTGCAACAGCACCCTTCCAGTCTAACGCCCAGACTATAAGTTTTCCAAGCATAGAGTCATAACAGGTAGGAAGTTCATACCCACTATAAAGACTCGTATCTAGTCTCACTCCCGGACCTCCAGGTGTCAGGTATTTTTTTACAGTACCGGTAGTCGGAAAAAAGTTGTTTTGAGGGTCTTCTGAGTTAATTCTAAACTCTATCGCATATCCTCTGAATTGAATCTGCTCTTGAGAGTATTTTAACCTGTCTCCAGCTGCTATCTCTATCATACGCTGGATTATGTCAACGCCCGTAACTATCTCGGTTACTGGGTGTTCAACCTGAACTCTTGTATTCATCTCAATAAAATATATATTGTCACTGTCATCTACTAAAAACTCAACCGTACCTACACTCTCATAACCAAGTTTTTTCATGGCATCTACTGAAATTTTACAAAGTTTTTGTCTTACTTCATCATTTAAAAGAGGTGACGGCGTTATCTCAATAACCTTTTGATGGCGACGCTGAATTGAACAATCTCTCTCACCTAGATGCACTACATTTCCATGCCTGTCGGCTACAACCTGAATCTCAATATGTCTAGGATTTTGGACATATTTTTCTATAAAAACATCACCTTTTCCAAAATACTTTATAGACTCGTTTGTAGCTGACTCAAACATATTTACAAAATCATCCGCAAAGTGAACTATTCTCATACCGCGCCCACCTCCTCCAAACGCAGCTTTAATAATTATAGGATAACCTATTTCTTGGGCAACTCTTTTTCCCTCTTCCTTATCTGTAATAGGTGTGCTTGTACCTTCAACCACAGGGACACCTATGTTTTTCATGGCAACTTTTGATGCCATCTTATCACCAAATAGTTCTATGTGTTTTGCTTTTGGACCTATAAATATTAAGCCATTATCCTCGCAGGCCTCTGCAAACTCTGCACTCTCAGACAAAAAACCGTAGCCCGGATGCACAGCATCACAACCTGTTTTTTTCGCTATATCTATTATTTTATTGTATTTTAAATATGCATCTACTGGATTTCCGACTATCGGGTAACATTCATCAGCTCTTGCAACCCATACACCGTTTACATCCGCCTCAGAAAAAATAACTACCGATTTTATTTCAAGCTCTTTACATGCTCTTATTATTCTTAGGGCAATTTCACCCCTGTTAGCTATCAGAACCTTAGATATTTTTTCCATAATACTTCCTTATAAAAAATTGATTATGTATTCTAATAAATTCTAAGCTTCTAAATCTCCTTCTTTTTTGTCAATTTATTTGTTTATTTAAAATATAAAAATTGTCTATTATTGTTTTGTTAGTTACTTAATATTGCTAAAATAATTTCATGAATAAAGATACTTTGCAAAGAAATACTAAGTTGGCAAACTCTATTATGTACTATATTTACACTCATATAGATGTAAATATAGATATGAATGAACTTAGTCGCAGTCTTGATATAAGTAAGTTTCATATGCATAAGGTTTTTAAAAATGTATTTGGAAAAAATATCTATGAGAGTATTAAATCTATTCGTTTACAAAAAGCAGCCAGTTTACTTTTAACAAACAAATACTCTACAATATCAGAGGTTGCAAATCTTTGCGGATACAGTTCACACTCCTCTTTTATAAAAGCTTTTAGAGACAAATTTGAAGTATCTCCCAAAGAGTGGAGAAAAGGTGCATATAAAAAATACTCAAATTCTATTTTAAAAGCATCAAATATATCTACAAATTCAAGTATTAACTTCTCAAACATATCAGCAAGCATAGTTGAGATGCCAGAGATGAAAAGTTATTATATTCGTAATAACGGATATATAAACAATGTAAAAGAGACTTGGCAAAAACTCTATACATTAATACTAAACAATAAAGTAAAAAACTATCAAATGGTAGCTCTTTTACATGACAATCCAACAATAACCGACTTGAACGAGTGTCAATATATTGCCTGCATTATAACCGATGAGCAAGAAGATATTTTTACAAAAAGACTTCCTAAGTTTAAAATATCCGATGGCGTATATGCGAAGTTTGACTTGCAAGGTTACGGTGAGGATATACTAAGATTTATCCACTGGGTGTATCATGATTGGCTTGTAGACAGCGAGTATGAGACAACGACTAAACCATCTTTTATCGTTTATCATAAAAACAGCTACATTAATGATGAGAATCTCTTCGATATAAGTTATTATCTATCAATTAAATTTTAAAACTTATCCAATATACTTAATTTTATCTTTATCTATATAAGTTATAGTTATAGAATTGAAGGAGTAAATTATGAAAGTAATTTATTTAATTTTATTAGTATTTTTAGTTTCCGGCTGCCAAAATAATAATTCAACTGCAGAACTAAAAACAAAATACGGAAAAAACAGCCCCCAAGACAATATAAAAGCAAAAGAGTTATATAAAAAATGTCAGCGATGCCATGGTAAAAAGGCTGAACTTAATGCTCTTAGAAAGTCTGATATCATAGCTTATTATAAAAAAGAAGAGATAATAGAAGCTCTAAAAGCTTACCAAAAAGGTAAAAGAGAGAGACATAGATTTGGACACCTAATGAAAGGTATAGTCTCAGATTTTTCTGATTATGAGATTAATATCTTAGCTGAATATATTTCTCAACTAAACTAAGAAATAAGCTTTTTAAAAGTCTTATTCTCAGATAAAATACTAAAAGATTCTTCACTAACTAGTTCATCTTGCAATCTTGGGTTTAATTCCAAAGCTACTTTAATATCTTCTATTGCAGAATCTTCATTTCCGAGTTTTGCATTGGCACAAGCTCTTTGCCAATGAGAAAGAGCATAATTGTTATCTAACTTTATCGCTTGATTACATAAGGACAGTGCCCATCTTATCTCATCAAGGTCCAAGAGTATATCTGCTTTATAAACCAAGGTTTCAATATCCTGAGGCGTTATTTTTAAAATTTCATCATATAAGTTTAGTTTTTCTTGTAAGTCATCCTCTATTTCCACCCTTTTCCATAGAGCATTTATTTTTTGGGATTTTTCAACCTCTTCTTGTGTCTTAGTTATTAACTCAAATCTTTGCTTTGCTTTATTTTCAATATCTGAAAGTCTGCTCTCATAGTTTTTCGTAAGTTCGGCTATTTTTGTCTCAACTATAAGCTCACTACTTTCTTTTAAATCCTTAAAGGATTTCAAACCAATAAGTAAAAGCAGTGAACTCACCACCGCTATTATATAAAACACGTTATTTATAGTATCTGTCGTGTAAGAGAGTGCTCTGTCACTAACGCTTAACTCACTTGAAGTTATCTGCCTTGTGACTTCTTCTTTGACTTTAAGCTGGTTATTTCTGAGCTCTTTAAGTTCATCCAATATATACCTCTCAATCAGAGGTCTATCTAGTATCTTACTTGTATTTGTCTCATGTTGTGCCAAGGCATAAACAGAACTGAGGAGCATAGATAGCAATAAAAATAACTTAATCAAATTTTTCATAATACTTCTTTTTATTTATTTGTTGTGAAAAGCGTACCTTTGTTATGTACATTGTCCATCAAAAATTCTCTTGCAGTAGTTAGATCATAACCATTACACAAAAACATCTCCTTTTTATTATTCATCATATACTGTGCAGCTTTTAGTTTTGTAACGATTCCACCAGAAGCAAACTCTGAATTTGGTGAGCATTTTTGTTTTAGTTCTTCATCTTTTATTTGTCTGACAACTTTTCTTATTTTTGCCTGAGGGTTTCCTTTTGGATTTAAGTCATAATATCCATCTATATCGCTTAAAATAATCAATATATCTGCACCCACATGATGAGCAACATGGGCTGAGAGTTGGTCATTATCACCAAAAAGCTGATCAGGTGTAGTTGAGATATCATTCTCATTTACTATAGGCAAAATATCATTTCTTAAAATCCTATCGATTATATCTTGAACAATTTGTGTATGCACACGGGAATCAAAATCTTCTTCAGTTAAAAGTATTTGAGATATTGTCACATCATAAATATCAAATAAACTTTTATACGAACTCATAAGTATAGGCTGACCAAGAGCAGCCAAAACTTTTTTGCTTGTTGGTACTTTTCTGTTTAACTGCACAGCTGTATATCCTGCTGCAACTGCACCAGATGATACAAGGATAACCTCATATTTTTTTCTTGCTTCTGCAATTAAGCCTACTAAGTTTAACATCCTCTCTTTTGCTATATCCGTTGTATTAGTTAAAACTGAACTACCCACTTTAATAACGACTCTTTTCACTATTTATATCCCTATCTATTTAATCTATCTTGTACTTCATCAAAATTTTTCAATATTGAACTTGAATTATGAGTTGTATATTTACTAACTAATAAAATTGTAACCCAAGAAAGTATAAATCCCGGTAACAATTCAAATATATCAAATATACCACCCTCTAACTGTTTGTATACTATTACGGTTAAAGCTCCGACAACCATCCCTGCAATAGCTCCAAATCTATTAACGTTTTTATTATAAAGACTTAATATTATAATCGGTCCAAATGCAGCACCGAAACCTGCCCATGCATAAGCAACAAGACTCAACACACTTGAGTTTTCATCTGCTGATATATACCATGCAATAAGCGCAATTGCAATAACCGTACCGCGACCTACCCATACTAACTCTTTGTCGCTTGCATCTTTATGTATGATTGAGTGGTATATATCTCTTGTTAAAACAGAGGATGATACCAAAAGCTGAGAATCAACAGTACTCATTATAGCCGCTAAAATTGCAGCAAGCAAAAAACCTGCTATCCAAGGATTAAATACAAGTTGTGAGAGTGTTATAAAAATCTTCTCACTATCAGCCAAATCAATACCATTTGCAGAAACATAAGCTAATCCGAAAAAACCGACACTTAAAGAACCGATAATAGATAGACCCATCCATCCCATACCTATATTTTTTGCTGCACACATCTCATTTTCATCTCTAATTGACATAAACCTTACTAAAATATGTGGTTGACCAAAATAACCGAGTCCCCATGTTAATAAAGAGATAATACTTATAATAGATGCTCCACCTACCATATCCAGATGCGATGGGTCTATTGATTCAATTGTATTTATTGCATTTGACAAACCGCCAAGTTCAGATATTACAACCAGTGGTGTTATGACTAATGCTAACATCATTAAGATACCTTGAATAAAATCAGTCCAACTCACGGCATTGTAACCACCTAAAAATGTATAAGAAACAATAACAAAACTACCTATAAGAAGTGCATCTGAGTATGCAATGTTAAATGTTGCTTCAAATAGTTTAGCCCCACCGACAAGTCCTGATGATGTATATAGAGTATAAAAAAGTAAAATCACTACAGCTGTTACAACTCTAATTAGATTTCCTTTGTCTTCAAAACGATTTGCTAAATAATCCGGAATTGTAATTGCATCATTAAGGTGATGTGTATAAACTCTTAATCTTTTTGCCACAAAACGCCAATTAACATACGCACCTATAACAAGTCCTACTGCAATCCATGAACCAACCAATCCATCACTATACATCATACCCGGAAGCCCTAAAAGAAGCCATCCACTCATATCTGATGCACCCGCACTTAGAGCTGTTACACTTGGATTAAGTCCACGACCTCCCAACACATAATCACTTAAATCGCTTGTCTTAAAATAGAAGTAAAATCCTATTGCCAACATTACAAGCATATATCCTATAAACGAAATTAATATCTCTGTTTGCACCCTTATACCTCCTCTATACTTAGACCTTGTATACCTAAGTTTCCGTACCTATGATATGAATTTGAAATACTTTGTTCTATAAAATAATGCATTAATTCCAGTCTTCCGTGAGATACAAAGTTCTCACTTGCAATATATATTGCTTTATCGGCTATTGATTTGTAAATATTTTGAGTAGCATTATCTGGATGTAAGAATCTAACCCTTTGAACTGTAGAAATTTTAGCTATTACTTCATCCTCATCATCACGGCTAATACTGTCATCTTTACCTATAAAAGCACTCTGTTTAGACTCTAACCAAATAAGTTCTGCTTTTTTAGATTTTTTTGGTATAGATACATGAATATTTGCACCAACCATCTTTATAGCCATAATAGTAGTCAGAATCTCGTCTAACTCATCTTTTTCTTCTATTCTAAGCAGTACGCTTTTAACAGGCAAGTAACGTATAATATTACTCTCACCCCTAATATGCGAATAGTCGTGTTCTTTTAAAAACTCAACCTCGTGCCAGTGTGAAAAATGACAAATATGTCTAAGGGCACTCTCACACTCTTCATTGAATACGGTATCTCTTGTCAAAAATACTCTCATCTGATCTATAAACTTGGTTGAACAAGACTCATAAAGATTTGTCTCATGGTAATCTATATTCATAAATTGGCTTACATAGTTAAATCCACCTGCTTTTTTACCGCTACCGATTGCAGATTTTCTCATACCTCCAAAAGGCTGACGAATAACTATAGCCCCTGTAGTACCGCGGTTTATATAAAGGTTTCCTGCTATGATTCTCTCTCTCCAATAATCTTGTTCCCGTTTATCCAAAGTCTCAATACCTGAAGTAAGACCGTATCCTGTTGCATTTACGATATCTATAGCATCGTCTAAATCTTCTGCACACATAACACTTAGAACAGGACCAAAAAGCTCGTTCATATGACAAAAATCATTTTTCTTAGTCCCCCATCTTACAGACGGTGTAAGCATGTAAGGATTACCTTCATCTGCATAGTCAGGTTTAACAAGCCACTCCTCACCATCATCAAGATAAGAAAGTGATTTTTTAAGCTCACCCGCAGGCAGATTGCTAAGTGTACCTATTCTGTTTGAAAAATCCCATACGGAACCTGTTTTAAGTGATTCTACTGCTTCTTTTAACGTCTGTTTAAAGTTATCGTCTTCATAAAGTTCTCTCTCTAAGACGAGTAAAGAAGTAGCCGAACATTTTTGCCCTGAGTTGTGAAATGCAGAAATAACCACGTTTTTAATAGCCTGATCACGATCCGCAAGTGCCGTGACTATAGTTGCATCTTTACCGCCTGTCTCAGCACTTATATGTATATCTGGACGAGCTTTGATAATATCGTATGCTGTTTTTTCACCACCTGTAAATATAGCAAAATCTATATCTTTACTTGGAATCATATGTTCACCGACATGGGAACCCGCTGCAGGAACAAACTGCAAGGTATTTTTACTAATACCTGCGTCCCAAAAACATTGGCATAATCTATATGCGCTAAGTATTGCATCTTTTGCAGGTTTAAGTATTACCGTATTTCCTGCTGCTAAAGATGCAGCTACACCACCTGCAGGAATCGCCACAGGGAAGTTCCAAGGACTAATAACTAGTCCGACTCCCCTACCGCTTGTCTTAACCCCAGTAAGCCCTGAGATTTTTGATACACTATATGGATAAAAGTTTAAAAAATCTATAGCCTCACTTACTTCGACATCCGTCTCAGTAAAAACTTTACCGACCTCTGCAGCAGCGATACCTATTAAATCTGCACGTGCCACTCTAATCTCATGTGCTACATCCATTAAAACCTCTTGTCTCTGCTGTGCGTTAAGTTCTCTCCACCCATCAGGGTCTGCTTTTGCAGTATCAATAGCTTTTTTCATCTCATCAGGAGTAGCTTCCACATAAGAACCTACTATTTTTTTTTCATGGTATTGACTCTTATCTATCTTTTCTAAACCGCCATCTTTTGTAAGAATCTCCCCACCAATAACTGGATAAGCGTTAAAACCTCCCTCTTCACCTATATTTTGCCATTTATCTCTAATTTTTTCTGCCCATTCTCTATTTGCTTTTAAAACAAAATCGGTGTCACTCTCATTTTCAAAATGGTAACTTCTAACATCTACTTTTTGTTTTTTAACCTCTAAATTTCTATTTTGATCTCTAAATGGTTTTTGGTAGATGCTAGGCATAATTTCAATAGCATCGTCATAAGTCTTTATTAGTCTATCCCAAGCAGGAGTATCGACTTCAAGTCCAAAACTGTGTCTTAAAAAATTCTGCTCAGCAGTATTTTCATCAAATCTTCTTACCAAGTATGCAATGGCATTTGTAAAAGTATCTTTTGTGGCAGTAGGTGCATATAAAATAACATCTAAACCTTCCTCTTTTAAAAGCTCATATGCAGCTTCACTCATACCTTCAAGCATCTCTGCAGTTACATAACTCTCAACACCTCTATCTTTTGCTAAAAGCATAGCTAAGGCATGGTCAAAAAGATTATGAGATGCTACACCCGTATTTACATATGGTGCAACTTCGGGATCTAGTAAAAAGTCCATTGCTACTTTAAAGTTTGCATCTGACTCGGCTTTTGAAGAGTATGTTACACAAGGCCAACCTCTTAAAGATGCTTCTGTTAATTCCATCTCTTGATTCGCACCTTTAACTATACGTATCTTTATAGGTGCACCACCATTATCAACTCTTTGCTTAGCCCACTTGTAAAGGTCTTTTATATATATGATTGCATCAGGTAGATATGTCTGAATAACTATTCCGGCTTTTAAGTCTTTAAATTCGTCCTCACTAAGAACTTTTTTAAATGCATCTATAGTTGTTTCAACATCTCTGTACTCTTCCATATCAAGGTTTACAAATTTGTAATGTTCTTGGGAGTCTTTGTCTTTGTAAGTGTTTTGTTTAGCGGCTCTGTATATCTTTTCAAGTTGGTTAGATATATGCCTTACATTATTGTCATGTGCGTGAGGAATTATTTGAGAAAATAAATTTGAGATTTTAATAGAGAGATAATCTACATCTGGATTTTTAAGAAGTTTTATATATTTAGAAACTCTTTTAGCAGCTTCTTCTTCACTTAAAACTATCTCACCGATTACATTTATGTTTACACGAGTACCTTCATCTTTTCTTGCTTTCATATGTTTTGAAAGGACTGGGTCTTCACCTTGAATAACTATAGAACTTATATCATCACGAAGATATTTTATAAACATTGGGATTGAGATTGAGCTGACATATACACCTATATCACGAAACAGCCATATTAAAATCTGTTCAAACTGAGAAAAAAAGTCTGTACTTTCATATTTTTTAAATATATGTTCTAGCTGATCTGCAACTCTATCCGGATTATGTGAACGGAAACTCTGATCTAATAACTCAATAAGAAAAATTTTGTTTATGGGATTTTTCAACATTTTAAGCATCATCTCGTGAAAATCTTGCTCTTTTGCTTTACGAGAAACTTGTATCTTTTTTTGCCAGTCATGTGCAACTTTTTTTACATCTTGAACTATTTGTGTTGGTATACTCATATATTCTCCTCGCTATATTACAATATGTTCTAATGTATTAGAATACAGTTAATATGTCAAATTTAATAAGCACATATGTAGTTTTTTTACATAATTTATGTAAATTTTTTCATTATTTGATTCAAATATTTACATATACAGTACCATTGAATAGTTTATTTACAAACTAATAAGTATAATTTCAAAAAAGAGGAAGTAAATGGCTTTATTAAATAACGAAAAAAATGTTTTACCGCTAAGCAGCATTGCTGAAATTCTCTCTGCAAAATCAAGAACTTTGAAAATGTATGAAGACAAAGGTTTATTACCTACTAAAAAAGAAACGAAAAAACTATATTCTATAAATGATGTAAAATCTATCGCATATGTTCACTACCTTGCAAGTGCTAAAAAAATAAACGCAAACGGCATCAAATATATTTTAGAGATGCTCAAAAATAATATGGATGAAAAAACAAGAGATGATTTTTTAGACCTTGTAGAGATAGAGATGGAAAAGCTATCTGCATCAGATGTGAAAGATGTAACAGAGTTTTAAAACTAATCCCTGACTTTATATATTTTTTTTCTCTCTTTTGAAGATGGAATATCAAGAAGTTTTCTATACTTGGTAATTGTACGCCTTACCATCTTCATATTGTATCTTTTCATAACATTATCAACCAAATCCTGATCAGTCAAAGGCTCATCATGATTTTCATTCTCTATTAAATTTTGTATATAGTTCTTTATTTCTGAAGATGAAAGGTTTTTAGAGACCGCATTTGTAAAAAATGACTTTAAGGAAAATATACCCCTGTCACATTTTATATACTTATTAGATACAGCCCTGCTTATTGTTGATTCTTCAAAACCAATATCTTCTGCAACTTGAGCCATAGTCATGGGTTTTAATTCACTTCCTACAAAAAAACTCATTTGTCTCTCTACTATTAAAAGTACAAGTTTATAAAGAGTAGACTTTCTAAGCTCTAGCAGATTCACAAGATCCCTTGCTTCTTTTAGTTTATCTTTAAGCTCTTCATTTTTACTTTTAAAAGGGTCTGTTATAACTATATCCGGATAGTAACTGTTATTCATTTTAACAGATATATCATTACTGACATCCACAAAAAAATCCGGGACTATATAAGAATTTTCCTCTTGATAATCAACTGCGGGAGGAGATTTGAATCTTTTAATAATCTCTGTAGCCTCATCAAATCTGTGGTGCTTATGGTATTTGTCTATATTTTTTATATTTTGAATTACCTTTTGCATAAAAAGATTCAACTCTTCATCAATAGGTATTTGAGAGAGTTGAAACATAAATGATTCTACTAAATCTAAAGAACCTATTCCACTTGGTTCAAGATATGCAAACCTTTGTCTGATGCTCTCTACAAACTCATTAGTAACATTACATTTAATAGCTATACTTCCAATATCACCTTCAAAATATCCATCGCTACCTATATTCATAAGTATCTCATGTGCTACTTTTTGAGATGTAGGTGTTGGGAATAAAGGTGCCTCAATCTGATTTGACACTACATCATGTAAAGACTCTTTATATAAGTTTATCTCTTCAATAAAACCACCACTTGAGTAGTTTGATTCAAAAGATGACTGGTATTCTAAAAAAGGGTTGTCAAAACTGTGTTCTTTAAAAATAGTCTCTAAATCCTGAAGAGGAGCTTGTAATAAAGGTAACCATAATCTTAGCGATAATTGTAAACCTTGTTTTTGTGTTGTGTGTAAATTAAATGTACTTGACATGATTAAATTATACTCAAACCAAAGATGGTTTGAGTCCCTAAACTGCGTATATTTTATACAGTTTGATTAGTATTTCAATCTAACTAAACCGTTTGGCTTAGAAACTTTCATCTGACATGAAAGACGTGAGTTTGGTGTACAAGTCCCAGAACAAATCTCTTTAAGAACTTTTACCTCTTTATCAGTTTTATCAGATAAAAATTCCATACCTGATTCAACTTCAACTACACATGTTCCACATTCACCATCACGACATCCAAAAGGAAGTGCTGAACCACTTGCCTCCACAATATCTTGAATAGTACTACCCTGTTTTACATTTATTGCTAAAAAATCGTTTATGATTTCTACTCTTGTTGTCATTCTACTTCCTTAATTTTATTTCATAAAATGAAGGGAACCTCTTCATTTATTTATTAAGATGTCGGAAGTAATTCCGTCATCTACGCTAACGCTTGGTTCACCTCAGCGGTGAACTCGCGCACTGTTGGTGCTTTTGATTTTTTGTTTTATTTTTGTCAAACCCCATGAAAATCGTTTTTAAAATTTTTTCTCCTTTCATTTTTAGATTGCTATTTTTTACTCATCTTTTCTCTATGAAGCCGCATAGCTTCACGTTCAAGTTCATCTTCATCAATAAAATTATCTTCCATTGACTCCAACTCATGCTCACGGCATCCGATGATTTCAACTTCCATCTCAGTCCCGAAAAAATGCACTTCATAAACTCTAATAACTTGTAAAAATTCACCCATATGCTTAATGTACCCTACGCTACCCTTTGGCATCATAAGTGTTCCTATTTTTGCATGTGGATAAGTTCCATCATTTACAATATCACTTAAGAGTTTTACCCTTTGTCCAACTTTATACTTTGGTTCTTCTTCATCTTTACCTGAACGACTTGCCGTTACACTATCATGCAACTTTACATTTCGATCAAATATTTGATTAGCATCCACAGCTATTCCCCGGTGATGGCGTACAACTCATGCAACCACTTAATTTGCCGTCTTTGAACATATTCCAAACATCTGCAGCACTCGGTGCATAACCGTTTGAGAATTCTCCATATACTTTTAGAAGTGAATATTTTAAAAAATCAAGTAATCTTTCATCTTCACCAATAAGGTTTTTCATACCGGTTTTTATAAGTGTTCCATACTCTTTTAATATATGGAATCTTTTAACATTTACAAGACTTGCATCATAGTCTAAATCAAAAAAAACAAAATAATCTTCTGCATCAGTTAGTTCATAAAACTCGTCTAATGACTTTGTCTTGGTATTCATAAATCATTCCTTTAACTACAAGGTGTATCAATATGTGTAGTTATCATTGATTGCACATTGCTTATTTTTTTATTTATTTGTGTTGTTAGAGCTTCAGCATCCGTCTCACCTGTACGGATTCGCTCAACTCCGCCAACTTCAATCCACCACATCTTTCCAGCACCGCGGCCTAGATCATGGGCATTGCTTCTGATACACTCCATAACAATCTCTCTGTGTGCAATATCAGAGACAACAATTTCCAGTTTTACTTTTGATACAAGGTCTGCCGGTTGGTTATCTGCTTCTGTTAATCCAAATGACCCTTTACCAATAACATCACTAACGGTAATACCTTCAATGTTATTAGAAAACAGGTCTTCCAAAATATTTTTTAAGTTGTATTTATTTACAACTGCCATTACCATATACATCTTAATCTCCTAGTTCTGATTTTAATATATCTACCCATCTCTCTATCCTTTGCTCTGTTTTATCAGATTCATTATGTTCATCTATCGCCAGACCACATAGTTTATTATCCATTTCAGCTAAAGAAAATTCATACGAATAATCATCTTTTGGCATATAACCTATTGCATTTGCACCCGCTGTCGTAAATGTTTTATGAAGTTTCCCAAGTGCGCTACAAAAGTGCTCACCATGCTTTTTACAGTCACCTGCTCCAAAAAATGCAACAGTTTTACCACTGAAGTCTATTGTCTCATCTTCTATCTCTAAAACAGGATCAACCCAGCTAAAATGTAAATCACCTTGCCCCCAAGTTGAACTTCCTAAAAACAATACATCATATTCCAAAAGCTGATCTTCAACATCATCAAAATCCTCTTCCATATTTATTACATCATCTTCATCGATACCAAATGCTTCAACCAAAGCATCTGCCACTTTCATGCTAGTTCCACCTGCTGTCCCTACAAAAATTCCTATTTTACTCATTTATATACCTCCTGATTATTTTTTTAATTCTTCATAAATATCAATTGCATTTTTAAGAAGCTTATCACCCTCTTTAACTAAGTCTTCATATGTACGAAACGAAAACCTGTGTGCATCTTTAAAGAATTTATTTACAATTACTATTTTGTCGGCTATTACAACAGCCCTACCAAAACCTTCATGACTCATCTCCATTACAACTGAACACATAACACCTGTTTTTTTCTCAAAAGCCAGAGCGATTGCCTGATAAATAAGTCTAATATCTTGTATCTGCATCTCATCAATATCTGCAATAACAGGAATATTTTTCAAATCTTCTTTGCTCTTTATATATTTTTCTTTTAAAATATCTTCATCTGCTTTATTAGCCCATGTACCGAACTGGTCAAGTGCTCTAACTTGAGATATCAGAGTATCTATAAATAAATTCTCCATCATTAAGCCTTTTTTTCTATAATCTTTTTAATAAATGGAGGAGGATTTTCATTTAACATTTTTACTAACTTATTCAACTCTTCATCTATAGAGATAACTTCTTTGTATTTAATAGGGAAGATTCCCTTATTGATAATTTTTGCTGCAGCAGTAGGACCTATATTTACAAAATAAACAATATCATTACCTTTTAGTAACTCCACTGTAGTATCCGTATCTTTAGTCTCTATTTTTATAATAGTAGATATATCAAATCCGTCTTTAGATATATTGTAGATATTAAACTGTTTTGCACTACCAAAGTGTGCATCTACGTTTTCATTGTCGTTTGTAGCAAAGGCTACTTTTATAATACCTTCACTATCGTTATTTGAAGTTACTTGTATAGTTGAACTCATTTTATGTTCTCCATATATTATTTACATATATAGTTACATAAAGTGTTCCTTTGAAAGATTATGAGTTTATTTTTTCTTTTAAAAAGCTTGAAAGATCGCTATCCATGCTTACTAAATGTGTATCAAACCAACTTGGAAGACCTTCTAAAAAATATGATTTTAATATTTTTCTTCCAACTATTGTATTTGAACCGTTTATGAAATACTCCATCTCATACAATACTTTTTTATGCTCATCTGAATGTTCTTTTATCCTTGGATATTTATGTTTTGACATGAGTTCTTCTTCATGACAAAAATGTAACTTCGTTTGTTCTAAAATTTTAATCATTACATTTTTGTAAGCTTCTGAAGTATCATATTCTAAGGAGTTGTATATTTCTATAAAATCTCTGTGGTAAGAATCCATCTCTTCAAAATTAAGAGAATGTTTAGTATTATCAAATTCCATTAATGTGCCCCATGATTATGAGAGTTTAAAATATTTGCAAGTTCAAAAAGTAAGTAACAGCTACCTTCATATAAAGTATCGTTTATCATCTGGTTTCCGACAACTTCATAGTTTGGGAAACCTCTTACTAAAAATGCTTTGTTATGTTTATGGGCAATCCTTTCTCCGTGAAAGTTACTGATAAGAATATCTGCATCTTCTAAAGCGTTCTCAACATCTTCAAAGTCACCTACGATTATATTATCACAATCTAGTCCATCCAACACATCACTTCTTGTAGGAATTACTATTGTTTTTATATCAGCTCCGGCTTCTAAAATACAACTCGCTACCGAGAGAGCTTGATCTGCTTCAAGCGCTATAACTACCTTTTTTCCACCTATGGCAAAATGTGTATCAAGCAGAGCATCTTGAAGTCTTTTTCTCCATCTGACTATACTTGGATTTGGTTTTGAAATATTTTTAAACTCCATGAGTTCTTTATAGAAGCTGTCAATATTTAAAAGACCGCTTAGCGTATTCAAATGAATATGTTTAATATTTTCATTTTTCTCAATAAGTTTTTCACCTGCTTTTTGTACAGAGTCTCCTACTGTTACAACTATTGCACTATCTCCGAGTTTTTTAATATCCTCTACACTTATTCCACCACTACTAAGCGCACCTTGCTTAAGCCCTAAGTGTCCATCAAGTGATTCACTAAGATCGGGAAGTGCATATGTCTCATATCCAAACATAGAGATTTGGTCTTTTATTTTCTCAACCTCTATTGGTGTTAAGTTTACATTTGGGATTAAAAGTGCTTTTTGAGTATCTATCTTTTTTGTAGGCTCTATTAGTTGCTCTATTATTGCTTCTATTGATCTTGCAAAACCGCTCTCTAGTCCACCTTCAAAGTCCGGTGTATGAACATATGTCATTAGTTGCTTATCTTTTAGTAAATATGCTGCACCCTTTATGTCATCACCTTTTGTTTCAGTTATGCCGGTAGTAAAAAGACCAACTAAATCAGGTTTTACTTTTTTTGTAATGTTTCTTACGGCCTCGCTTATAGAGTAATCACCACCGTCAATAACAGCTGTTATATCATTTACGGCTGTTGTCTGAACAGCAATCGGGTCACTAAAGTGTCTTGTAAAAAATACTTTTGAAAACGATGCGCATCCTTGTGCTCCATGCATTAGGGGCATACAGTTTTTTATACCTAAAAAGCATAATAATGCTCCCATAGGTTGTGATAGTTTTATCGGGTTTAATTGTAATGGTTTGCTCATAATTTATTCCTATTCTATATAGGAACATACATATACTATTCCCTAGAGAATATTGAAGATATAAATTTATTTTTTGAAGATTTTAAAGTATATGTATCCCCATTAATGGGGATACTTTAGTGCGTTACTAGCACTGGTAAGTTGTTTTAAACTCGTAAGCAGTCGGACGACCTTCATCTGGCCATACATCACGCTCAAATTTATAATGTTGATAAGTTGTAATCATCTCATCTGTAAATACAGGTTTTAAGAAGTCATTATCACGGATAAGTGCTTCAAGCGAACCTCTTAAAGTATGTGGCATCTGTGGAATTTTTTTCTCACGAATCTCATCTAATGATAATTCAAATAAATCCTCATCCATTGGACCAACAGGAATAGTTTTATTTTTTATACCATCTAAACCAGCCATCATCATTACAGCAAATGCTAAGTATGGACAAGCAGTAGAGTCAGGGAATCTCATCTCAATACGAGTAGCTTTCTCGCCTGCACCATAAGGGATACGACAAGCTGCTGAACGGTTTTGAGAAGAATATGTAAGAATTGAAGGAGCTTCGAATCCTGGGATTAAACGCTTATAAGAGTTTGTAGATGCATTAGTAAATGCAGCA
>JAPHSI010000050.1 GCA_026193155.1 Sulfurimonadaceae bacterium
ATGCACTAAAGGCTTTTAAATACTCAGAGAAAGCTTTTATTCGCAAAGGTTTACTAAAAAAATACCCTTGAATTTTATAGCACTCTAAAGATTTTAGAGTATCTACATGACCCTGAGTTTCAGAACCTTCAGCAATCACATCTTTACCTAAAGCATTTGTCATAGCTATGATTGAAGCAACTATTGAGCGATCATCCTCATCTTTTTCTATATCAAGTACAAAACTTCTATCAATTTTAATAGTTTGTGCCGGTAACTTTTTAAGGTAACTAAGTGATGAATAACCTGTTCCAAAATCATCTATAGAGATTTTAAAACCTAAATTATGAAGATTATCTAAAATTGACAAAGCTTCTTCTATATTATTCATAATATGTGACTCTGTTATTTCAAGGTCTATATATTTTTTCTCGATGTCAAACTTATTGACTATTTCACATATATCATCCGAAAATTTTATATTTTCTAATTGCTTACTTGAAATATTTATAGAAACTATTAACTTCTTTCCTGCTTTATGAAACTCTGTTAAATCACTAACTGCTTGTTCAAATACCCATAGACCTATATCATATATCTGCCCCGTATCTTCTGCAATACTTATAAATTCATCCGGTCTAATAAGTCCTTCTTGAGGTTGTTCCCATCTTATCAAAGCCTCCATACCGTAGACATTATTGTTTTTTGTATCAACCTTTGGTTGATACTCTAAAAAGAACTCTTTATTTTTAATAGCATTATGAAGATTGTTTTCAATATTCATACGTTTTACAATGGATTCATTCATTGAAGGTGTATAAAATTTATAATTTCTTTTACCAAAATCTTTTACTTGATACATAGCCATATCTGCTGCTTTTATTAACTCATAATAAGTAGTTCCATCATCAGGATATACACTTATCCCCAAACTAACACCGCTAAATATAGTTTGTCCTTCAATTTGCAATGGTTCTTTAAATACTTGTACTATCTTCTGAGCGATATATGCAACTTTATCTATAGACTCAAAGTTTTCAATCAATATAGTAAATTCATCTCCACCCAAACGAGCTAATGTATCTTGTTCACGAAGAATTTTTTTTATTCTTTTTGACACCTCAATTAAAAAATGATCTCCGATACTATGTCCTAATGTATCGTTAATATTTTTAAAATTATCAATATCAATAAACATAATTGCCATTTTTTTATCTATTCTTTTCATTACAGGTATTCTACTTGTCACACGTTCCTCAAAAAGAATTTTATTTGGAAGATCAGTTAATGAATCGAAATATGCTAGATTATGAATCAACTTCTCTTGTTCTTTTTTTCTACTTATATCACTCGTAATGGCAATATAGTTAGTCAAAATATCATCATTATTGAAAATAGGAAGTATTTTTAATTCTGCTATGTAAGTCTCACCGTTCTTTTTTCTATCTACTATTTCACCTTCCCACTGAGCTCTATTGTTAACTTTTTCCCATACACCTTTATAAAATTGTTCATCATGCCATCCTGAGCTTAAAACACTTGGTCTTTTACCTATAATTTCATCTGCCTGATATCCAGATATTTTTGTAAAAGCTTCATTTACTGAAATAATATTTTGCTGTGCATCTGTTATTATAATACCATCATGCATCTTTGCAAAAACGTTATAAGCTAAAGAAAGTTCATTTTCTGCTTTTTTTCTCTCTGTTATATCGTGAACGGTACCGATTGAACGAATTACATTATTTTCCTTGTCTAACTCATGTACACAACGCTCTTCAACAAAACCTATTTCTCCATTCTTACGAATAATTCTGTGAGTTACATTATAACCTTGCTTAATCTTCACAGACTCTGTATATACCTTATTTACCAGATCCTTATCATCAGGATGAATATATTCTAAAAATGCCTCATATGTAGCTCCAAACTCCTGTGGTTCAAGACCAAAAATACGATAAACCTCATCTGACCAAAAAAGTTTATTTTCTAATAAATCAAGTTCCCAGTGACCAATATTTGCAAGTTCTTGAGCTTTATTGAGACCATATTCCAATTTTTTTAGACTTTCTTGTTCTTTTTCACTTTCTGTTACATCCCAAAAAATCCCAAGAACAGCTATTACTTTTCCATCTTCGTAGAGTGGTTTTTTTATAGTCTTAATTTTTCTATACTCATTATCAACTAAAATACTCTCTTTTATATCAATAACTTCTTCATTCTCAATTATAAACCGGTCATCTTTACGATACTTATCTGCAATATCTTTTGGAAAAAAATCATAATCACTTTTTCCAATAATAGAGTTTACTTCTTGATGGACTAAACTTGCATAAGCATCATTTGCAAACAAGTAAACAGAATTAATATCTTTAATAAAAATATTCTGCTCTAGCGAATTAAGTATAATCTCTTCGCTTATAAATCTTTTCATATAAATCCCCAATTCATAAAACTAATTTATAGATACTAACTAATGTTTTATTAATATCACTTTTATATCATTAGTTAGAATTAAATTTAATTTGTAATTACATATTTCGCTATAATTCCATTATTATTATTCTAGGAAAAACATGATTGATTTAAAGTTATTACAAAAAGATTTTGAGAGTGTAAATAAGAAACTAATGCGCAAAGGTGTAGATGCTACACTTATAGAAGAGTTAAAATTAAAAAATGAAGAATTAAAAAAAGCAAAAAGCAGCTATGAAACACTTCAGGCACTACAAAATTCTATGAGTAAAGAGTTTGGTATATATAAGCGTGAAGGTAAAGATATATCTGAACTTAAGGCCAGAGTAGATGCAAATAAAATCGTTATAAATGAGGCATTGGACATTCAAAGAAATACTCAAGAAGAACTTGAAAAAATCGCTATGTCTATTCCAAATATGCCTGATGATGATGTACCAGACGGTGCAGATGAAGAAGATAATATTGAGTTAAAAAAAGTTTTGACTCCAAGAGAATTTACTTTTACACCAAAAGAGCATTGGGAGCTAGCTGAGCAAAATGGCTGGATAGACTTTGAACGAGGTGTTAAGCTTGCCACAAGCCGTTTTAGTGTTCAGTTTGGTATGGGTGCAAGACTCGAGCGTGCACTTATAAACTTTATGCTTGACTTTAACAGAAGTCGCGGTTTTGATGAAGTAAGTGTACCTGCTTTAGTAAATCGTTCGGCTCTTGAAGGCACTGGTCAACTTCCAAAATTTGAAGATGACTTATACAAGATGCAAAACCAAGAACTTTTCTTAATACCAACTGCAGAAGTACCGGTTACAAATATTTACCAAGATGAAATATTAAGAGAAGATGAACTTCCTAAAAAAATGACAGCTTATACATCATGTTTTAGAAAAGAAGCAGGTGCGGCCGGACGTGATACTCGCGGTATGATTCGACAGCATCAATTTCACAAAGTTGAGCTTGTAGCTATAACCCATCCAAATGAAAGTGAGAAAGTATTTAAAGAGATGGTAGAGTGTGCATCTGATATATTAACTGCATTAGAGTTACCTCATCGTTTAGTTAATCTTTGTACAGGTGATTTAGGTTTTGGAGCTGCTCATACTACAGATATAGAGGTGTGGCTTCCGGGTCAAAACACTTACCGTGAAATCTCTTCTATCTCTAACACAAGAGAGTTCCAAGCAAGACGTGCAAAAATACGTTTTAAAGACGGTAAGAAAAATAGTTTTGTTCATACTCTTAACGGTTCATCTTTAGCGGTTGGAAGAACTCTTGTTGCTATTATGGAAAATAATCAAAATGAAGATGGAACTATAGATATTCCAGAAGTGCTAAAACCATACTTAGGAATAAGTATTTAAAACTTTAGCACTATGAAAATATGGATTTATGATACAAAAACTCCAAGTCATCGCATTGTAAAATTAAACCGCGAAGAGCATAGTGGGTTTGAGTATCTTGGTGATTTAAATGATGATGAGTTAAAAAGTTTCTTTTTAGAGCTTCAAGATGATATAGACGTAGATAAAAATATTAAACTTATAAAATATTATGGGTATCTACATCTTTTTATAACACCTAAAAAATAGTTTTATTCATACACTCAATGGTTCTTCTTTAGCACTTGGTAGAACTTCAGAAGCTATAATGGAAAAGAATCAAAATCAAGATGGAAGAATACCGAAGTTTTAAAACCTTATCTCGGAATGTAATAGGTGGTAAAATCCACCTATTAAGATTTACTCACTCAACTGTTTGTGAAGAGAATTTAAATCACCTAACACATTTATACTTACGATTTTTCCATCTTTTATTTGAAAGAAAGAAGCACCAGAATAACTTATACGTTTATGTGTAGGTGAATACTCAAGTAATTGACCCTCATGTTTTGCAGAATAAGTAACATAAGTTGCTACAACATCTCCATCAAATACTGACATCTCTACAGCATGATAAAGGTTTGGAAATGCATTAATCAACATCTCTGCATACTCTTTAAATCCATCTATACCATTAGCTGTTATATCCAAAGAACCGCGAAAACGAATATCTTTATCACACAATTTATCTGCTAAAGTAAAATCTTTCTCATTCCACATTTGATAATATCTGCTAATTAACTCTTTATTTGTCATTATCAATCTCCATATTGAGGCTTATGTGGAAATTTTTCGATGGAAGAATAATCATCATCCCAATCATTATATTCATCATACGCATCATAATCAATAGTAAATATTTTTGGATAACCTCTTTTTAGAAGTTCATTATCAATAATATCACTATTTAAAACTTTACCTTCGTAAAGTTTAATGATTTCAGCAATATCTGCTGAATCAACGCCACCAAGTTCCATTTCAAACATTACATCCGAAATATTCATCGCGCCCTCGATAAAATAATTATATATTACATAAAAATAAATGTTTAACTAAGGTATTAAACACAGCCAAATAACCGAAATACCAAGTGATATTTCTCAATAAAATTATACTATTTTTTTTTAGATAACAAACTATTATTTTTCTTGTATAATAAATAAAAATCATTAACCTTGAGGATAAAATATGTATAAATTGAATTACTTTGTACCCCAAGAAGCAAAAGAGAAGACAAAACAAGCCTTATTTGATATAGGGGTAGGAAGATATGATAACTATGAACATTGTTCATGGGAGACGCTAGGTTACGGGCAGTTTAAGCCTGTTGCCGATGCAAACCCCCATATAGGTTCTATTAACGAACTTGAAGTTTTAAATGAGTACAAAATTGAGATGATATGTAAAGATAGTTTAATAAAAAAAGCAGTGAAAACGTTAAAGGAAGTTCATCCCTACGAAGAAGTAGCATATGAAGTATTAAAAATAGAAAACTTTTGATTTTATATCTATCATAGTTTAAAGTATATCAACGCACTGTATCTCTTTTACTATTTCCATCTGTCGTGCAGAGATATAATCGTGAATAAAATGTTTATCGTCAGTATTATAATTACATTTAATGACAACTTTTTTATACTTTTTATCTTTATCGATTTTAATTACCTGTGAAGGGGACATTAAATGTTTTTCTTTATCTTGAATAGTTAATGTTGTTTTCATATTAACTTCATCACCTACAGATATAGGGTCTTTCTTATTCATTAAAACCGCCATTGTATCCATATTCAAATCAATTAATTTAGATTTATACTCATCATCTCCAAAAATAATTTCAACATTAATATTCTCCTCTACTTTAATTCTAAACATTGTTCTATGCATAGGAGAACTTTTTACTACTCTAAAATTATGAAGTACAAATTGATTCTTTGATATGTTAAAATCTTTAACTTCTGCTTCAACATCACCTATTTTATTTAGTTTAAAATATATCTTTGAATCTTTTTTAATAGTTACACATTGTTTTTTTGATATTTGAAAAACTACATCATCTCCATGTACACCTAAAATCGAGTTTTTACTAATAATAGGTAGTTCTTTGTAATATATTGTCATATCCAAACTTTTTACATCTTCTAATATAGATATAAATTTATCTTGTTTTTCTAAAAGTTCATACTCTTTTATATCCTCAAAATCTGTTACTATTTTTTTCTCAATCGACTTATTTGCCTTTTCAATTAAACTAAATACATTGAGTAATGATACATTTTCATCTTCTGAAATATCAAACCAAGAAAGTGCACATGTAACACGATGTTGACCTTGATTTAATTCTGAAAAAAGTGTGTAACACCAATTGTAGCAAGACTGTTTATTTTGCATAGGTATATAAATTGCAAATCTACAATCATTTACTCTAGATGCATAAAAATCTTTGCTAATAAAGTTTTTAATTTTACTTGCTGTGTCCACTATAACATCTGAACATTGTTTAGTTGTGCCCTTTGTATTTAACATTTTTAAATCAGGTATATCTATAACCATTAATGCAGCTTTTTCTTTTGTATTTTGTGCTTCAATTCTTCTACTACTTAATAGACTCTCAAATTTTACATAATTATATAAGCCGGTCAACTGGTCATACTCCAAAGATGACTTAAGTTGTGCATTTTCTTCCATAAAATTTGATATATTGTTAAAACTGATAATATATTTTATATTTTTACCAGGTAGTTCAGTAACTCTTGCATTGTATGTAAATAGTCTTTGATACTTTTGATGAAATATATCGACATTAAAAGAGTTGTCCTTTTTACATGCTTCTTCGAGCCAATCATCAATATTACTTAAAGTATATTTTTCTTTACTCTCTTTTTCATATTCAACTTGTTCAAACTTTAAAGCTTCATAAAATTCATCTAAATTCGATGTCCCGGTAAATTCAAAAAATGACTTATTTGCCGTAATAATTTTTCCATCTTTAACAATAATTATTTTTGTATGAATAAAGTTAATAATCTTTGAGAATTCTTGAAATTTATTTTCTCTCTCACGTGATTCGACCATAAGTTGTTGTTGTTTTTCATATAAAGAAGTAAATATTTCCAAAACTCCGGCTAAATTTGCATCAAACAAATCAGCTGTCTCAAGCAGTATAC
>JAPHSI010000134.1 GCA_026193155.1 Sulfurimonadaceae bacterium
TACTTTTGCAATATCACCAAGCTCAATATATCGTCCGTCAATATTTAAAATACTACTCTCCCACTCCTTGGTGGATGTTTTACCGTTTACCGTAGATATAAATACAAAGTTGTCTTTTTGTTCAATATCGCCTATTGGAAAAATGTAAGAAAGATTTGAGATAGCTTCTAATACACTTTGTGGTTTTAACCTGTAAGCCGATACAGCTTTAGAGTTTATTTTTATAGAGACTTCTTCATTTGAATCTCCTCTTATTGAGACATCGCTTATATGTTTTATTCTTGCTATTTTACTTCTTATATCTTGTGAGATTTTTGTTAGTTCACCACGGGAGAGGGTAGATGATGAAACCGATAGTTTTATAAGCGATTTACTTTTATCTAATAGCTTTGCAGTTGGTTCTAGCATATCTGATGGAAGATACTGTTTTGAAGCGGAAATAGAGTCTTTAACTTTACTGAGTATATTTATTTTATTTGAGTGCTCATTTAATGTCAGAATGATTATGAATGAACCTGGAATAATAGTCGTTTCGCTTTTGTCTATACCGTTTATATTACTCAGTGCATCTTCAATGTCACGAACTGCCATTTTATCTATGATAGTAGCACTTGAACCGCTGTAAGCCCCACGTACGCTTATCTTTTCAAGTTCAACATTTGGAAACATCTCTTTAGGTATATTTATATAGGCATTAAAACCCAAATAAGCCAGAAAAATAAGTAGAGTATAATTGAGTGCTTTGTTATGGATAAAAAATTCTATTAATTTTCCCATAACTTAATCTACCTTACTTTATTAATTTATATACATCTATTGGTCTAACACCAAGTTCGTCTGCAATTTGTTTTATTCTATCGTTTGGATTTGCTTTTATACCTTTAGATTTTAGTATCTTAAGACTTTTTTCAAGCTCTATTTTACCCATATCGTCAAGCTCTTGAAGAGTTCTTCTCCCAAGGCTTGTAGGTGTGCCTTCTGGTCTTTGCATATTTTTTGACTGTGACTGAATTATTTTGTAAACTTCACTTGGTGAAATGGAATTTTTTCTTGCAATATCTAAAAGGGTATCATCATCTTTAAACAATATGTTTTTAGCTTTTAACTTCTCTTTTGCTTGTTTTAGGTCTATGTTTTGTCTTTGGGTTATAAAACCAAGTCTGCTCTCTTCAGCATGCCCAAATGGTGGTTCACCGTATTCTTCTGCCCAGTAGTTTTTTATAGAATTTTGTATATCTATTATACTTCTTACAGGCTGGAACATATAGAGTGTACTAAGTACAAAAAATACGTTTATTCCAAAAGCTATTAACAGCTCTTTTTTAGTAAAAGATATTTTTCTACTTTTATCTTTTATGTAACTAATTAGTGGTTTCCAGTTGTAGTAGATGTGTAAAAAACCAAATATAAGCATGGTAAACATCGATGTAACATGGATATCTCCATACTGAGTTTTGCTAAGTCCTAGCAGATGCCAGTCAGACCAATAGGCAATTTTTCCTTGAGGTACGATGTAAAGCATAATACCTGTGTAGCTCATTATTAAAAAAGAAAAGCCAAGGCTTAGTGATGTTATTTTTTTCATTCTTATATTTTTTCCCAAAATGTACCGTGTGGAGTATCCATAATATTTACTCCATAAGCTAAAATCTCATCTCTTAGTTTATCTGATGTTTCAAAGTCTTTAGATTTTTTTGCCTTATCTCTTTGTTTTATGAGGCTGTCTATCTTCTCTTTCGTATCTGCATCTACGCCAAACTGAAAATACTCATACGGATTTTTAACGCCAAAACCGAGGACTTCTTCTATATAAGACAGATTTACCATAGTCTCTTTTTTTAGAACTTTATGTTTTCCAGCGGTATCTAGTGTTTCATTTGCCTGAGTTATCATCTCATCTATTAAAGCCAAGGCAGATGATACATTTAAGTCATCACTTAAAGCTGTTAATAGTTTTGTTTTAAATTCTGTTTGAATGTCTGAAGATGCTAAACCAAAAAGACGTTTTTTAAGTCGATAAATTTTATCGAGGCGTTTTTTTGCAGATAATAAATCATCTTCATTGAAATTAAAATTACTTCTGTAGTGTGTACTTAAAAGATAAAATCTTAAAACCTCTCCGTCATATACTTTTAGTGCATCTTTGAGAAAAAAGCTATTTCCAAGAGATTTACTCATCTTTTCACCGTCTATATTTACAAAACCGTTATGCATCCAATAGTTTGCCAGTTTATGATTAGTCGCACACCTTGTTTGTGCAGCTTCGTTTTCGTGATGCGGAAAAAGTAAATCAGCTCCACCGCCGTGAATATCTACCGCTGCATCTGAAGCCTCGTGAGCCAGATGCTTTTCTATCATAGCCGAACATTCCAGATGCCAGCCTGGACGACCATATCCGAAAGGACTCTCAAAAGTGATACTCCCATCCTTAACACTTTTCCATAGTGCAAAATCAGCAGGGTTTTTCTTTAGACTTGAACTTTCAACCCTTTCTTGTCTATCTTCATCATCTTGAACTCTTTTTGAGAGAGTAAGGTACTCACTGTCACTTGAAGTGTCAAAGTATACGTCCCCCTCATTTGTAGCATATGCATGACCTTTGTCTATTAGTTTTTGAATAAGCTCGTACATAGCATCTAGTGATTCAGTTGCTTTTGGTTCAAGGTCTGGTCTTTTAACACCAATCTCTGCCATCTCTTTATGAAATGCTTCCGTGTAAAAGTCTGTTATCTCTTTTATATCTTTTTTTTGCTCAATAGCTTTGTTTATGATTTTATCGTCTATATCTGTAATATTTCTTGCATATGTAACTTCATAACCGTTTGCATTTAATACACGTGATAACAGATCAAAAACTAAAGCAGATTTTGCATGACCCAAATGTGCATCATCATAAACGGTCGGACCACATACATACAGGCTGACTTTTCCTTCAACCT
Organism: Sulfurimonadaceae bacterium; assembly: GCA_026193155.1. Classification (GTDB taxonomy): domain Bacteria; phylum Campylobacterota; class Campylobacteria; order Campylobacterales; family Sulfurimonadaceae; genus Sulfurimonas. The sequence continues at coordinate 2,940 of JAPHSI010000134.1, forward strand.
GCGGTTTAAACTTTAGTTTTGTTTTTTGTACAGAATCAAATATATGCACCGATAAAATCCTTGAAAATTAAAAGTAAAAATGTAAATATAATTATACCTGCAATAAGGTATATAGTGTTTTTTGAGCGAAGTATATCAAAAAAGTTTTTAACACCGTAGGCTCTTATAGTTAAAGAAAAACTTGCAAAACCGCTTAGTGTAGATGCTAGAGCTAATCCGCTCACACCAAAAGGGCTGATAAAACTAAGAGCAAATACTATGTATGTTACTAGTGATATGGTCGCTATTTTTGCCGCTTTCATCTGCAACTCTTTTGAATACAGCCAGAGTAAAAAGAGTTTTTGGAGTCCAAACGGTATAAGTCCTATCATATACATTTGTAAAACAAGAGTTGTATTTTTAGTATCCTCTGCACTAAATGCACCGCGTTCAAATAATAGCCAAGTTATCTCATGAGCTAGTATAAATCCGCCAAGTGCACTTAAACTAAGAATAGTTCCTAAAAACCAAAAAGCTTTTTTCATATATTCCCTAGCTTTGTCTTCATCACCGTTTTTTAGGTATCTCGCTACGCGAGGAAAAAGTGCAATAGATGTCGCTATGGCAAAAAGTGCTAAGGGGAGTTGAAATATACGATTTGCATAGTATAGATAGCTGATTGAACCAGTTACTAAAAATGAGGCTAGAAAAGTATCTAAAAAGGCAGAAATTTGTGCAGTTGAATTACCCCATATTGCAGGAAAGAATTGACGTTTAAATTTTTTAGTCTCATGAGTTATTTTTTTAGATTTAA
>JAPHSI010000032.1 GCA_026193155.1 Sulfurimonadaceae bacterium
ATTATAGATGAGTCTAGTTATATGGCTGTTATAAAAGCAAAATTTATAGATAAAAACACTATAGCACTTGGACTTCTTAGTAATGAGATAATTTCTTTTGACATAAATAGTAAAAAAAGAAAATGGACTAATCAAGCAAGTGGTGCAAAATTTTCAAACCTTGTTCTTAATGAAGATAAGAGTGAAATTGTAATTGCTGATGAGAGTGGTGCTTTAAAAATAATGTCTACTAAAGATGGAAAGATATTAAAAATATTAAAAGGTCAAAACCTGGATAATGTTTTTCAAGTAGATTATAAAAACGGTATTATCGCAACTGCCGGTCAAGACAGACGTGTAGTTATTTATGCTACTAAATTCAACTCAGCATATTATAAAGAAGCAAGTTTTTTGATATATAGTGTTGGTTTATCTCCAAGCGCTAAGCTTGTCGGATATTCAAGTGATGAAAATAATAATATCTCTGTTTTTAACACGATTAACAAAAGAAAAATCGGTACATATACCGGTAATAAAATGACACTTACAAACATAGTGTTTATAGATGAAAATCATATGCTTGTAGCAAGCGATGATAAAACTATTAATCTTTATAAGATAAAATAAATTAAACAAAAGGATATAAAATGAATATTTCAAGTATCGTAGTTCAAACATTACCAAAATATTTAGACGAAGTTGTAGAAACTTTAAAAAACACTCCAGAGTGTGATTATCACTTACATGATGAAAAAGGTCGTATAATAATCACGATAGAAGGTGAAGGTGTTGAGCAAGAGCTTAATAAGCTTCGTGTTATTGAAGCTATTCCACACGTAATTTCAGCAGACATGCAGATGGCTTACTCTGAAGATGAGTTAGAAGCACATATGCAACAAATTGAGAACGGGGATGCTGTTCCTAAAATGTTAAATGATCATGATTTAAAACCTGAAGATATTATATATAACGGTGATTTAAAGAAAAAAGACCTAGAAGGTTTTGCAAGACAATTTGATAAGACAAAAAGATAATAAAGGAAATTTTTAGTGGCTGTAATTTTTGAAAGTAAAGTAATTCTAAATAAAGCAAGGGATGGTTGGGAAATAGAGCTTAAAGACACTGTAGATGATAGAGTAGTTATATGTAAAGATATGGCAGAATATCAAGAACAAATTAAAGAGCTTGGTGATGACTACGGTGGAAATATAGATAAAGTAAATTGGACTAAAGATGATGATGTACCACCACACTTTATGGATGAGATACGTTTAGAGATGTCTAAAATTCAGGCTCAGATAGAAGAACAGCTCGGTGAAAAACTTATAAAAGACGAGGATAAAAAATAATGCCTGTAGCTCATGCTATAAATACAGACACTTATTTAAACCCAATTGAAATAGAAACTCACTTAAAAAATGTAGAGTATGCAATACTTGCTACTCCTGCACCGAGTCACTTTAAAGATACACCGATTCAATTTACAATTTTTTTAAATACTCAGGATAAATTTACACAAGATATAAAAGATGCTATTTTAGATAAATTTTGTGATGAGAACAATATTACAAATCCATCTGAAGTTATGAGTCAGCTTATGCCGGTTGGCTTTGGAAAGAGTGAGGCTCAAGACACACCAATGCCACTTCTTCTAATTAAGCCTGAAGATCAAATGTCCATACCACATACCGTTATGCATGTAATAGACTTTTTAGGTGATTCAGATAGTTTTTATGAAGCTAAAACTGAGGGTCTTACCGGTTGGTCTTACTCTTACAATAATTAATAAAAGGAAATAAATTCCTTTTATTTTACTGTCGTTACTTTATCTATATTATTAAATATCTCTTCTACTCTGCCTTGCCAAAGTTTTTTAAATTCTTTTGCTTCTTCTTCGCTTGCAAAATTCATCAGTAATTTCTGCATAAGCTCACCTTGTTCTGGCTTTGGCGGTACAACACCAGGATTATAAACAACCTCAATACTCTGCATCGTATCGTTTCTAATAAACTTAACACTTGAATCTATATCTGCATTAAAACTAACTAATGAATGTCTTACATATTCACCTGCAATACCTTTAAATCCTAGAGTTTTTGTGGCACCTGTAATCTGACTCATTACATTTGCAATTACACCGGCAACCCCTTCATTTTCATCTTCTGCAAACTCTATCATTATCTCACCGCGAACAGGTAATTCATCTTTATATAATTCTTTTAAACCAACTAAACACATAATATATGCACCTGCTACGGTTGGGCAAGAGTGACCTGCACTCTTTACTATATCTAGGTAAGAAAACTCAACTATTCCATCTTCTACACTACCTAAAAACTCTGCTAAATCATCTCTTAATTTTATTGTTTGAACTTTATCAAAAAACTGTGGGTATTTCATATTATTTTCCTTTTAAATTTTCTATATCTTCAATAGTTTTTACAATCTCTGATGATAAATTTTCATATCCATCATCAGTAATTAAAACATCATCCTCTATACGAATACCGATTCCACGATATTGTTTAGGTACACTTTTATCTTCTTCGTCTAAATATATTCCAGGCTCAATTGTTAAGACCATACCTTTTGCTAAAGATATTTCCTTACCATTTTTATCTTTATATGGACAGCTATCGTGAACATCTAATCCCATCCAATGACCTATTCCATGCGGATAATAAGGTTTATATTTTTCATTTTTTATAAGCTTCTTGATATTACCTTTTAATACACCTAACTCTACTAAAGCTTCTGTTATACTATTAACTGCTATCTTTTGAAGTTTACTTCGTTTGACATTTGGTTTTATAGCCTCTAAAACTTTTAACTGTGTATTTAAAACTAAGTTATAAACCTTTTTTTGCTCATCCGTATATTTTCCGTTTACCGGTATAGTCCTTGTTATATCACTAGCATAATATTCATATTCACAACCTGCGTCTAATAATATCAAATCACCCTCTTTTAAATATTGATTATTATCAATATAATGCAAAGTATTTGCATTATTTCCACCTGCAACTATTGAAGTGTAAGCGTCACTATATGCTCCATTATTTTTAAATGTGTATTCAATATCTGCTTGCAACTGATACTCTTTTTTATTTATCTTATTTAATTTCATAAGATTTAAGTGAGCCTCTTTTGTTATATTAATCGCTTTTTTTATAAGTTTTATTTCTGCATCTGATTTAACTAAACGCATCTGCTCAATTATTTTTGCTATGTTTTTATGAATCGCTAAACTTTTAGCATATCTTTTTAAAATCTTTACTTTTGAATAATCAAGTTTAAAGTCAAAATATAAACTATCCTTGCCCTCTAAATATTCTTTGAATTTTTTTTCAAATTCATCTTTTATATATACTTCATCAACTAAAAATCTTTTTTTAGCCTCTTCTTTACCTAAACGTTTTCCATTCCAAAGTTCATCTATTTTTTCTTTTTTATTTACAAATAAAACTGATTTATATTTTCTATTTTTTCTAATTAAAATTAAAATAGAATTATCCTCTTTAAAACCACTCATGTAATAAAAATTACTATCTTGTCGGTAAGGGTATTCTGTATCATTTGAGCGTGTTTTATAATTAGTACTAAATAATATAGCAATGCTATTTTTAGACATTTTAGATGCTAAAGTGTCTCTTCTTTTTTTATATTCCTCTTCTTTTATCACTTACATCCTTCTATAAACCATGCTGAACTATCTTCTAATACATTTTTAAGTGCTATATTTAGTGCTTCCACACCACCACTAGCATCTAGTGTTTTTGTTTTAATTTTTGACTTGAAAGTTTTTGCAGTCAATACTTTATTTGTTATGGAATCTACAATAGTAAAACTTATTTGTACAATTACATATGACTCTTGTAAATCATCTGTATAATATTGCATAAATTCTTCTAAACTACTCTCAATCACAATATCACTTTTACTTCTAGATTTTGACTCCTGAACACTCTTATAAATATTTATCTCTCTTAGCATCTTTACAAGTTCTCTTGACACTGAACGATTTGGATTATTTAACCAAGCTGATTCTGAATATTCATAAACTTTAGTGTCACCTTGTACATAACTCATATCTTTGGACATTAAACTAGAAGTTGTGAATGCCGAAGACACTTTTACATTTTTTGATTTACAGCTTGATTTATTATATTCACTCATATTTATATTTGATGATATTTTATATTTAGTGACAATTGGAACAGATGTAGAACAAGCACTAAATAACACAAGTGCTAAACCTAATAATATATTTTTTTTACTCATCTACTTTTCCCCCGGCCCTTTATTAAGTTCTTGTGTTTTAAACAGTATATCCCCTGGACTTTTTTCATACTGTTGCATGAGAGAATCTAAACTTATTATTAAACGTTGAAGTTCTAAAAGTGTATTATTTAAAGTTGGAACTATATCACTAGTTATCTCTTTTATATCAAAGTCGCCACTTGCTACAGATGCTTTAAATACATCCATAGAAGATCTTATACCCATATAG
>JAPHSI010000249.1 GCA_026193155.1 Sulfurimonadaceae bacterium
ATTATTATTTAAAACAAAATAATGCTAAAATAATGCCCGAAGGATATGCATGAGCAACAAAAGTAACATTTCAAAAAAAGAACTGTCTCTTTTAAAACAGTATCAAAATATGGTTGATGAAACAAATGTTGTTTCAAAAACAGATACGCATGGGATTATTACATATGTCAACGATAAGTTTATAGACGTATCAGGGTATAGCCGTGAAGAACTTATCGGCAAACCTCACAGTATAGTACGTGATCCTGGCATGTCTGCAGCTGTTTTTAAAAATATGTGGAAAACAATAAAATCAAAAAAAGTTTGGCATGGAATCATCTCAAACTTAAATAAAAACGGTACAAAGTATACTTTCAAAGCTTCTGTATTCCCAATTTTTAATGAATCTGATGAAATAATTGAATTTATATCAATTCGTCATGACCTTACTGAACTTATGGGACTTTACAATAAACTTGATGAAATAAATAACTACAAAACAGAACAAGAGTTATTAGCTAAGAGTAAACTAGAAGCTGGAATTATAAACGATTTAGATAAAAATCAATACGATATACTGCATCATGCTTCTGATATCCTTAGCGGAGATTTTTATTCCATATATAAAATGGATAATGGTTCAATTTTTATTTATCTTGTAGATGGTCAAGGACATGGTATTTCTCCTGCTTTAACCGTTTTTGCCATCTCTTCTATGTTAAATCAGTTTGTTTATAAAATGTCCTCCATGGATGAGTTAATACAACGACTGTATCCAAATGCAAAAGATTTTCTAGCAGACAATGAGCAACTATCGTACATCATGTTGATGATAAACCCAAATAGAGATAAAATAACATACTCTTCGGGAGGTATGTATCCGTTTTTACTAAAAACCAAAAATGAACTTATAAAAGTTAAAGCCAACAATACACCGTTTATGAATTTTTCTGAAGTTCCAATCCATGATACTGTAGAAGTTGAAAATTTAGAGAGACTTATTTTATTTAGTGACGGTATAGTTGAGCATCAAAATGATGAACTAGAAGATTGTTTACCTGAAGTTATGATAAAAAACTCATCAACCATAAAAGAATCATTGAGAAAAACCTCTTTATTTGACTTTGAAGACGATGTAACAGTTATACATGTACACAATATTTAGAAAAGCTTATTATTTACCTTTTTTAGTATCTATTCAAATTTCACTTAAGAATATTATAGTAGTATAATATTACATATTGATATACGACATAAGGTTATGTTTACATTGAAAAAAAATACAACTTTTACAAAGATTACCGCTAAAATAATTTTTGTTACACTTTTTATAACTTTGATACTATCTTATTCGTATGCAGAATATATGAAACGAGAAGCTATTTCTGAAGTAGCCCATATAGATGCAAAAAAAACAAGTGGCCTTGTTTTTGAAACTCTTTATACTGCGATGCAAAAAGGGTGGACAAGAGAAGATATAAACGAAATCATCACAAGACTTAACAGTGTTGATAAAAACATGAAAATACATGTTTACAGAAGTTCTATAGTCTCTGCGCTTTATGGAGAGATTGGACAAGACAAATATGCTAGAGATAATTTTCCAGAAGTTAAAAAAGCAATGCTTGGAGCAGAGTCTCTAAATATATCAGAAGATTCTCATATCAACTATTTTTACCCGGTTAGAGTAAAAAATGATTGTATAAAATGTCATACAAATGCTAAACATCGTGATGTACTAGGTGTAATTAACATCTCTTATCCTATTAGAGAGTTAAAGGTTTCACTAAGTTATGTGATTAACTTTTTTATCGTTTTTATGACTGTATTCTCACTTGTCATATTTTTAGCTATTTTTATAGAACTTGATAAATACATAATTAAACCTATAAAAGACTTCTCAAATGTTATAAAAAATATTACTAACTCGCAAGACATGAAACAGCGTATAGAAGTTAATGATAAAATTGAAGAGATAGATTCTATAAAAGATGTATTTAACTCTATGCTCGACTCAATAGAACATCAGTTTTATAACGATGCTTTAACCGGTCTTAAAAATAGACGAAGACTTGTTGAAAAACTTGAAAAAAGAGATAGTTTAGCTTTAATGATTATAAACATAGACTCTTTTCAAGAGATTAATGATTTATATGGTGATGAAGCGGGTGATGAGTTACTTATAGAATTTTCCAAATTTTTACAAAAAATAACACCAAAAAAAGATTTTTTATATAGGCTTCATGCAGATGAGTTTGCATATTTATGCGAAGCTGATGTAGATATTAAATATTTTACAAATTATGCTGCACTCATCTGTGAAAGAATTGCTAAAAAAAGCTTTGTTCTTAACTCAAAAAATGAAATTAACCTAAGTGTTACCATCGGTTTATCCTATGGAACAGACCTATTGTTAGCAAATGCAGATACAGCATTAGTAGCTGCTAAGAGAACAAGAAAGAACTACCTTGTTTATGATGATTCAATGGCAATGTCCAAAGAGTATGAGAAAAATTTTCTATGGAATAAACGATTAAAAGCTGCAATTGAGGAAGATAAAATTGTACCGGTATTTCAACCTATTGTTAATTGTAAGACTCAAGAAATTGTCAAATATGAATCGTTAATGAGAATAAAAAATGATGATGGTACTTACATTGCGCCTATACATTTCTTAGAACTGGCAAAGAAAAATAAGATGTATCATAAACTTACCAAAATTATGATAGACAAAACATTTGAAACATTTAAAGATATAGATAAACAAGTCTCAATTAACTTGTCTGTTCAAGATATACTAAACAAAGATATTTATGAGTATATTATTACAAAATTGAGCAAGTGTAAAATAAGTAATAAAATTGTTTTTGAGATTATAGAGTCTGAGGGTATTGAAAACTTTGATGAAGTCTTTAGGTTTATTAATGATATAAAAAGCTTTAATGCCAAAATTTCTATTGATGATTTTGGTACCGGCTATTCAAACTTTGAATACCTTATGAAACTCCAGGTCGATTATATAAAAATAGACGGTTCAATGATTAAAAATATAGATGTGGATAAAAATTCTATGATGATTACACAAACTATAGTTGAATTTGCCAAAAAAATGGGTATAGAAACTATAGCCGAATTTGTATACTCTAAAGAAGTATATGATAAAACTTTAGAGCTTGGTGTTGACTTTGCACAAGGTTATTACTTTGGAGAGCCAAAAGAGAGTGTTGAATAAGTTACTTAACTGATTCAAAGCTCTTTTACAAACATATAGCTTTTTTTATCAAACCCCATCTTTTCATAAAACCTGTGTGCATCTACTCTCTGTAATCCAGAAGATAAAACGATACGCTCACACATGGCAACCTTGGCATAATTCACTAAATAATCAATCATTGCATCTCCATATCCACGGGAACGAACCGAGTCATACGTTACTAAATCATCTACAAAAAGATGACGTTTATGATAAAGATTTGTTTGTATAAATACACCTGCATATGTTACAAGTTCTATCCCCTCAAAGACACCTATCATCTTATAATCTTTATGTCGCATCTCATATACTAAATCTTCAAACTCTTCATATTCAAGTCCGTCTCTTAGTCGAGATAAGACCTCATATGCTTCAGGTAATTCTTTTAAATCTAATTCTCTTATTTGCATAAATGTATTTTACACTATTTCTACCCTTATAAAACAAAAACTTTTGCTATAATTTTGACAAGGTAAAGAACAGGAATAATAATGTCAACGACCAAAAATTATGAAGTAATCATCGTAGGAGCAGGAATAACCGGAACAGCTCTTGCCTACACACTTGCTAGATATACAGATATAAAATCTATAGCTATTATAGAGAAATATGAAGACGTCTCTACGCTTAACTCAAACGGAACTAGTAACTCACAAACTATTCACGCCGGAGATATAGAGACAAACTACACTCTTGAAAAAGCTTCTATCACAAAACGTACCTCTAAAATGATTGAGAGATACTGCCTAAATAATCAACTCCAGAACGAAGTGATATTTTCCCATCAAAAAATGGCACTTGGTGTCGGTGAGAAAGAAGTGGAATTTTTGCTTCACAGATTTGAGGAGTTTAATGAGCTTTTCCCTTACCTAGAAGTTTGGGATAAAGAAAAACTAAAAGAGTTAGAACCTCGTGTAGTTTATGATGAAAACGGGAATGAAAGAACTGAACCTATAGTGGGAGTCGGGACACAGGGTCAGTGGACTACGGTTGATTTTAAAAAACTATCGGTTGATTTCATAGAACGTGCTAAAAAAGAAGAAGGTGTAACAGTTGACTTGTACCTAAACACGGAAGTAAAAGATATTGAACACTCATCAAAACGTGGATATGTAGTTAAAACACCTAATGGAAATTTTTATGCAGACTTTGTAGCCACAGATGCAGGTGCACATTCACTTTTCTTGGCTCATCGTATGGGCTTTGGTCACAATCTAGGCTGTTTGCCTGTTGCAGGTAGTTTTTACATGACACAAAAGAAACTTCTAAACGGTAAAGTCTATATGATTCAAAATCCAAAACTGCCATTTGCCGCACTTCACGGTGATCCTGACATACTTGCAGATGGAAACACACGTTTTGGTCCGACTGCACTTGTTCTTCCAAAATTAGAGCGCTATAAACCCGGGACATATATGGACTTTTGGAAAACTCTAAGGTTTGATATGAACATCGTTAAAGCTCTATGGAAACTTCTTAAAGAGAGTGATATTCGCAACTATCTTTTTACAAACTTTTTATACGAAGTTCCTGTTTTAAACAAGTATCTATTTTTACGTGCAGCAAGAAAAGTAGTACCGGGACTAAAGATGGATGAGTTTGAATACGCTGAGGGTTTTGGCGGTGTAAGACCACAAGTATTAAACAAAGATGAGCAAAAACTTATGTTAGGTGAAGCATCTATATATACAGGTGAAGGTCTGATATTTAACATGACACCATCACCCGGTGCTACATCGTGTCTTGGAAATGCTGAAAGAGATGCAAAATACATAGCTAAATATCTGGGTAAGAACTTTAATCAAGAACACTTTAACGATGAACTTACAGAGGGTGAATACTGTATACTTCCTGAACCTCTTCGTGCACAAACAGCTGTTGTAAACTTAATACGTGCAGAAATTGAGCGTACACACGAAAAATATAAAAAAGGTGTATACCAAGGACATCCTGATCAAGAATTCTGGGATAAACCACACTCAAAACTAAAGTAACCAAGATTTAAACAACTCTTAGATATAATTCGCAAAATATAACACGAAATTTATATCTAAGAGAGAGATACATGGTAACAGTTCAAAACTTAATAAAACGCTTTGGAAACAGAGTTTTATTTCAAGATATCAACCTAAAACTAGACCGTCATAAACGCTACGGTCTTATCGGTGCTAATGGTGCCGGAAAAACTACATTTTTAAAAATTTTATCTGGTCAAGATAACGAATTTGAAGGTGAAGTAATCATTCCTAAAGCGAACAAAGTCGGTGTTTTAGGACAAAATCAGTTTGCATTTGAAGACTACACTATTATGGATGCAGTTCTTTATGGAAACAAAAGATTATACGATGCTGTTAAAGAAAAAGAAGATTTATATGCAAACGGTGATTTTGAAGATGACGCTGTAAATAACCGTTTAGCAGAACTTGAAGTTATTTCTGTAGAGGAAGATCCTACTTATGAGTATGAAGTAAACATTGGAAAAATTCTTGAAAATGTCGGAATCCCTGCATCTGACCATTACAACCTTATGAGTTCACTTGACTCTGCTGATAAGTTCAAAGTTTTACTAGCTCAAGTACTTTTCCCAAGACCAGACGTACTGTTTCTAGATGAGCCTACGAATAATCTTGATATCCAAACTATCTCTTGGCTTGAAGATGAACTGCAACGCCATGAAGGTACTATGGTTGTTATCTCTCACGATAGACACTTTTTAAATGCAGTTGTTACAAACATACTGGATGTTGATTACCAAAAAATCCGTGAATTCACTGGTAACTACGATGACTGGTACATTGCTGCAAATGTAATAGCAAAACAAAATGAACTTGACAATGCTAAAAAAGAGAAAGAAAAAGAGCAACTTGAAGCTTTCGTTAGAAGATTTAGCGCTAATGCATCTAAAGCAAAACAAGCAACTTCACGTCAAAAACAACTAGACAAACTTGTAATAGACGACATCAAACCATCATCTCGCCGTGACCCTAGCATCGTATTTAAAGCTGCACGTGCAATGGGTGATGAAGCACTCGAGATTCACAATATTTCTCACGCATACGGTGAAAAACAAGTTTTAAACAATATCACTTTAAAGTTTGAGCCGGATGAAAAAGTAGCACTTATAGGTGGAAACGGTGCAGGTAAAACAACTCTTCTTAAAATCATTATGGAAGAGATGAAACCAACTGAGGGTGAAGTTAAATGGGGTGCTACAATAGAACCTGGGTACTTCCCTCAAGATACAGCCGATACTATCAGCGGTGACGGTACACTTTATGATTGGTTACGTGCTTTTGATCCTAAGCGTGACATAGCTGAGATTCGTAACTGTCTTGGTCGTATGCTTTTCAACGGTGAGCAACAAGAGAAGTCGGTAGTTAGCATCTCAGGTGGTGAAAAACACCGTATGATGTTAAGTAAACTAATGTTAGAGGGTGGAAACTTTTTAGTTCTTGATGAGCCTTCAAACCACCTTGACCTTGAGGCTATCGTTGCACTTGGTGAAGCTCTACATGAGTTCAAAGGTAATGTAATCTGTGTATCTCATGACCGTGAGTTACTAGATGCTTATGCTACACGTATCTTAGAGATACAAGAAGACGGTACTGTGGTCGACTTTAAAGGTACTTACGAAGAGTTTGCCGAAGCAAAAGAGCAAGGTAAGCTGTAGGTTTACCTATAAGCCCCTTCTCAACTTGTAATATGTAAGAGCGCAACTTAAATGGTAAAGTTCCTTTTTTTGCCCTTGCAACTTTTTAATCTTTCCTTTTAACAGGTTATTTAAAAAATAACGAAATACTATGTTCAAATAACTATGAATGTATTTTTAACTAAAGCAGTTAAATAAAAGTACATTATATTTGTTGGTTTAATCTGTTATTTTCTAATTGTTTATGATAAAATATTTCTTGAATAGTTAGCATAAAGGAGTATCATATGGAATTCAAAAAGTATCTATCTGTATTTGTCTTGCTCATTTTGGTTATAGCAATAACCGGTTGTTCAAATATTTCCATAAGGACAGCAGTTGAAATCGATGCACCAAAACAGGACGTATACGCTGTACTTGCCGATTTGGATTCCTATCCAAAGTGGAATCCTTATCACCGTAAAGTAGAGGGAAAATTTAAAGAAGGATCCGAACTAAAAATACATGTCCTCCGACCAGATGGTAAAGAAATTGAAGTTCCACCTCATATGATACGCATTGCAGAAAACGAAGAGATAATCTGGGGCGGTGGAGTTAGAGGAATATTCTATGGTGAGCATAGTTTTATATTGGAGTCTGAAAGTCCAAAAAAAACACTACTAAAACACAATGAAGACTTTTCAGGCATTGCAATAGGATTTGCGGATCTACCTCCCGACGTAATTGCAGAAGGCTATCATCAAATGAATATGGCATTAAAAAAATTTATAGAGAATAAATATTAAAAAGACACATATTAAACGTTAATCCTCAGCTTGACCGTTTGAGCATTTTTAAAAACATTTGAATGAGTTAATAAAATAAGGAATACAATGGACTTTATAACTATTATCACTATTTTAACATTAATCATTATGGGACTATTTCATTTTTACTGGGCTTTTGGCGGTAAAGTTGGTTTAGACAAAGCACTGCCAAGCAAAGACGGAAAATTATTACTAAACCCTAGCAAAGGCTTAACATTTTTTGTTGGAGTTATTTTGATATTTTTTTCACATATAGCATATGGATTGCAGTTTTATGATTTTACTATTAAAAGTAATGTAAACTTTTATTTTTATAGTGGATTGTTTTTATCTACTATTTTTACATTAAGAGCTATAGGTGAGTTTAATGTTGTTGGATTTTTCAAAAAAATCAAAAATACTGAATTTGCAAACTATGATACAAAATATTTTTCACCATTGTGTTTAGTTTTAGGCATTGTATTTGCAATATTGGTATATAAATGAAATCGATACTCAACTATATAAAAGTAAGTGACAACATTTCAACTTCTGGACAGCCTACAAAAAAACAGTTCAAAATTATTGCAGAAAATAAATTTGATGTTGTAATAAACTTAGCAATGCATAACAAAGGTGCGTTAAAAAAAGAAGATAAAATTGTTTCAAAAAATGGAATGATTTACATTCATATACCAATAACGTGGAAAGCACCTGAAATCGATAGATTAGAACTATTTTTGCAACTATTAAAAACCTTACAGAAAGAAAAGAAAAAAGTATTTATTCATTGTATTATGAACTATAGGGCATCAGTTTTTATTTATCTATACAAAAAGCTTATATTGAATCAACAAGATGCTGAAATAATCGCACCTAAAGAGTTTAAACCTAAAAAAGTTTGGAAAAAACTGATAAAATCAACTCTAAAAGAGGATAACTCATGAATAAAAAAGAAACCATTACTTTTTTTCGAGCCTTTATCTGCAGATGAAGCTCTTAATCTTACACACATTATATAGGTAATAATATTATGTCAATAAGTTCTATAAAAAACGCTAAACATTATCTTTGGGGAGAGAGCTGTCACGGATGGCATCTTGGTGCATCTGAAAAACTCAGTGTCATACAAGAACGTGTACCTCAAGGTGCTTCTGAGATTCGCCATCTTCATAACAAAGCTGAACAGTTTTTTTACATACTCTCAGGTATAGCGACACTTGAAGTATCTGGCAAGATATATACACTTCATCCAAATGAAGGCTATCATATAATGCCAGGTATTTCACACACTTTGAGTAATGAACATGAACAAGATTTGGAATTTTTAGTCATTTCCACACCACCCAGTCACGGTG
>JAPHSI010000194.1 GCA_026193155.1 Sulfurimonadaceae bacterium
AAAGTCTTATTTTTCCGTAACGTTCTTTTCCTAATATATTTAAAGATATTAACTCAACGTAAGGTAGTACTAGACTAAGACCTATTCCTATACCTATATTTGAGAACAATAACTTATAAAAATTATCTAATGAAAAATAAAAAGAAGTAGCAGAACTAAACAAAATAATCAAAGCAGTATTAAAACTTCTTGTATCAAGTTTTAAACCGCGTATAAATAAAAAAGGTACGACAAAACGTACAAGTGGGGCTGCTGCGAAGATAATGCCAATTTCGCTTGCACTATAGCCGCTAATATTTAATACCTTTGGCATAAAAATAATATATACGCCTATAAGTGCAAAATAAAAAAAATAAAATAAGGATAAGAGTATTTGCATGCGAAATTATATCTAAGAAATAGTCACTATTTGAATTTAAAAAAAAATGTGATAACATACTATGTGAGAAACATAATTAGTGATTAATACAAAGGGGGTATTATCATGTTAAAAGAGATGGGTGCGGAAGATTTTATTGTCTCCAAAACCGATAAAAAAGGTAAAATTACCTACGTTAATAGAATTTTTATGGATATGGCTGAATATGCAGAAGCCGAACTGCTTGGAAAACCGCATAGCATTATAAGACATTCTAAAATGCCAAAAGTAGTGTTTAAACTTCTTTGGGAGAGAATTGAAAAAAAAGAGGAAATCTTTGCTTTTGTAATCAATAAAACTAAAAACAATAATGCATATTGGGTATATGCAAATATTACTGCTTCTTTAGATGAAAATGGAGATATTGTAGGTTACTACTCTGTTAGAAGAAAACCAAATCCTAAAGCCTTAGAGACAATCGAACCAATATATGAAAAGATGCTTGAAGCCGAAAAAACAGGTGGAATGGAAGCATCCGGAAAAATTTTAGAAGACTTATTATTTGAACAAGGGGTATCTTATGATGAACTTATCATCTCTCTTCAAGGTTAAAAGCTACCTGTTATTATTTGTAACATTACTTGCAATAGCCATATATGCACTTTTTACACATGATTTTATTTTGGCTGCTCTAGCTGTTATTGTTGCTGTTATTTCCACGTTTATTCCTCACTCAAAACACAATGAATACGATTTGAAAATTTATAAAGAAGCTTCGGTTGTACTAAAAGAAGCCGCACAGGGAAAACTTGAGAGTCGTATAACAAATATAAAAGACGATAATTCAGAGTTTTCAAGTTTTGCTTGGAGTATTAATGATGTACTAGACCAACTTGAAGCTTTTATGCGTGATACTCAAACTACAATAGAGAATGCTTCTGTAGGAAAAACTTATAGAAAAAATTATTCGTCGGGTCTGCATGGTGCATTTAGGTATACTGCAGAGCACTTAACCGCAGCCATAGATTCTATCGCAGCAGGGTATGAAACCAAACTAAAGGCTGATTTATCCTCTAAATTAAGTGTACTTGGAGGTGGTATTGGTTCTGGACTAGATACTATACAAAGAGATTTGATGCAAGCTCAAGATGAATCTACGAAAATAGTTTCGATGTCTGACAATACAGCTAGTAAATCAAAAGAGAGCTTAAATAGTGTTGTAGAAATGACTCACAGATTAAGCAATCTTGTAGAGCTTATTTCATCTTCACATGAAGCAATTATATCTTTAGAAGGTAGAAGTAAAGAGATATCTGAAGTTGTTGGACTTATTAAAGATATAGCCGACCAAACAAATCTTCTTGCTCTTAATGCCGCTATTGAAGCTGCTCGCGCTGGTGAGCATGGTCGTGGTTTTGCCGTGGTAGCAGACGAGGTACGTAAACTTGCAGAACGTACACAAAAAGCGACTACTGAAATCGAAATAAATATATCGACTCTGCAACAAGAAGCAAATGATATGCGCTCGAATTCTAATAATATATCTGAAATTGCTCAAGATTCAAGTGACTTAATTAAAAATTTTGAAAGTACTTTTGAAGAACTTAATCAGTTTGCACAAGATTCTTCTGGAGTAGCGGTAGATATACAAAACAGGCTTTATACTACACTCGTAAAAGTTGATCATATCTTGTTTAAGTCCAATGCTTACTCTGCCACACTTGAACAAAATAAATCATATATAGCAACTGATCATAAAAGCTGTAGAATGGGTAAATGGTACCTAAGTAGCGGTAAAGATAGATTTGGTCATCTAGATTCATTTAAAAAACTAGACGCTCCTCATAGTAAGGTACACAACTCAGTATTAGAAGTAAATAAATTTATACAAGACGGTTCTGTATTGAAATATGATAACCCTAAAAAGATAGTTGAATATTATATGGTGCTAGAAGAAAATTCAAATAATTTATTTATCTTGCTAGATCATTTGCTGGAAGAACATAGAAGAAAATCACATTAATGTGATAACAATAGTGATTTAATATTATTTTAATAATTCGTTTACCTTTTTTGTAGTATAATTTTTTTATCTCAATTATGTTTCCCCTTTTTTACATAAACGAGACAAGATAATGTTTATAATTATTTTGACCTCAGCCAAGTTTTTCCCCTTTTTTATCTGCTTGGCTGAAGTGTATTCAAAACTTCGTTTTTCTGCTAAAATTCCATTATGAAAATTGTTTTATCAACCCTAAACTCAAGATATACACACTCATCACTAGCTCTTCGATATATATATGCAAATCTTAATGAGTTTCAAGAAAATTCTATGATTTTAGAGTTCAGTATAAATGATGCTCTTCAAAGTGTTGCAGAAAAACTATTAAACGAAAATCCTGACATCATAGGTTTAGGTACGTATATATGGAATGCATCCGAGATTAAAGAGCTTATCCATATACTTAAAAAAGTATCACCTCAAACCATTATAATCCTTGGCGGTCCTGAAGTTTCACACGAGCCGTTTAGGGTTGACTACTCAGATGCAGATTATATTATCCAAGGCGAGGGTGACTTGGCATTTTATGAACTATGCAAACAGATAAAAAACTCAGCAGAAGTTCAAAAACAAACCCAAATCATAAAACAAACGATGCCAAGCCTAAAAGAGTTAAAACTGCCATATGAGTATTACACGGATGATGATATAAAAAACAGATACATATATTTAGAGGTTTCACGCGGATGCCCTTTTGAGTGTGAGTTTTGTTTGTCCTCTATGGATGAGAGGGTCAGAACATTTGATATTGACCAAACATTAGAAGAGTTTCAAAAACTCTGGAACAGGGGTGCAAGAGCTTTTAAGTTTGTAGACAGAACATTTAATATAAATATCAAAACAGCAAATAAAATACTAGATTTCTTTTTAGAAAAAGAGCCCCCTTACTTTGCACACTTTGAAGTTATACCAGATCATTTTCCTGCATCTATAAAAGAAAAAATCCAAAAATTTCCACATGGCGCGCTTCAACTTGAAATTGGCATCCAGACACTGAACTTGGATGTAGCAAACAATATATCAAGGAATTTAAAACTTGATAAGATTAAGCAAAATATAGCTTTTTTAGAACAAGATACATCTGCTCATATCCATCTTGATTTGATAGTCGGATTACCCGGTGAGTCACTAAAGAGTTTTGGAGACAACTTAGATGAACTTGTAAGTTTAAGTTCGTGCGAAATTCAAATAGGGATACTTAAAAAACTATCAGGCACACATATAAATAGACACGACATAGAACACGGTATGGTATATAGCGATTATCCCCCTTACGATATTTTAAAAAGTAAGCTACTTAGTTTTGAAGATATTCAGATAATGAAACGCTTCGCAAGGTTTTGGGATCTTACTTACAACAGCGGAAATTTTAAAAATAGTGTAAAACTTATTTGGCAGGATGGAAGTGTATTTGAAAATTTTTATAAGTTTTCTTTATGGGTATATTTACAA
This sequence comes from Sulfurimonadaceae bacterium, assembly GCA_026193155.1. Classification (GTDB taxonomy): domain Bacteria; phylum Campylobacterota; class Campylobacteria; order Campylobacterales; family Sulfurimonadaceae; genus Sulfurimonas. Next base: position 3,873 of record JAPHSI010000194.1, read on the forward strand.
ACAGATTCAACATACAAAATATCACTTTTAAGGCTTGGAGAACTATTGTTCACCTATCTTAAAGATGTAATTAAACTCGCACCCGAAGTAATTTCCGAACTAATGCTAAAAGATATGATGAAAATAAAAGGTCGCTCAATCCCAAAATATTTAAAATCATATGCAGATAATTTCTCCGTAGAAGCAAAAAACGGCACCTCAGGATTCAACAAACGACAACTATAATCTGCTATAATAAAGTATGATTTTTAAAAGTATATTTTTATTATTTTTATTATTTTTAAACAGCTATGCAAAAGAACCTTACGTAGATAAGTCAACTCTTGATAGAATTGGAAAAAAATATAAAATGTTTGCAAAAAAAAGATTCTTTTTCCAACAACAAACACTAGATAGTGTTAAGAGTGCTTCTGATATGGAAAAGCTCAAAGCCGTTAATGAATTTTATAATGGGGTGATGTATGCACCCGATATAAAAGTTTATAAAAAGAAAGATTACTGGGCTACGCCATATGAATTTTTAGGTAAAGACAAGGGTGATTGTGAAGACTATGTCATAGCAAAATATTTTGCTCTTAAATATTTAGGCGTAGATTCTAAGAAACTTTTTTTTACATATGTACGTTCTACAAAATTCAAAGCACCTCATATGGTTTTAACCTACTTTAAAACACCAAAAAGTGAACCTCTAGTTCTTGATAACAACAACCTCCGCATATTTCCTGCTTCAAAAAGAAAAGACTTAATCCCTGTTTACAACTTTAACGGGGATTCTTTATATAAAGCTTCAAAGATCGGAACAGGAAAAAAACTCAATGAAAAAAAATCTCACAAAAAATGGGATGAACTCAAACAAAACATGAAGAAAAGGAAAATTTAATGAAAACTAATCTATTACTCTCAAGTCTTATACTCTTAAGCATAGTATTATTCAGCGGTTGTGCTTCAAAAATGCAAGCACCTAAAAACTCTGGTTTTTTTAAAAGTTATGAGCATCTGCAGGTAAATTCCAACCATGTAAGCGATGCTGTTAAACTAGCAGCTTATAAAAAAATATATGTTGAAGAAGTTTCTGTAATACCTTCTATAGCACTAGAAGAGCAAACAAGTGAACAAAAGCAGTTATACACCGGTATCTCAAAATATGCAACTAATAAATTAAAAGAGGCATTAAAGTTTAAAAACTCAAATGAAAAAACTAAAGACAGTTTAGTTATGCAAAGTGCTATATCTGCATCTGAAGTTCATTTTGATGATAAAGAATGGAATCAACTCTCACCTTTATCTCTTGGTATCACGGTAGTTTCGCTAAATGCTTATCTTGAAGAATCTGCCCGTTTAGTCGGAGAGTACCGTCTTATTGCAAAAGATGAAACAATATCTAAATCGCTAAAACAGATTAAAGAGATACCAATATCTTTAAACGGTGATTATCTGACATTAGACGATTTAAAAAGCTCTATCGATGCATGGGTAGATATTGTTGCATCTGAAATAAATAAAGGAAATAAATAATGAAAAAAATTCTACTTATCCTAATAGTTGCCATAGCATCTATAAATGCGCAAAACCTTCAAGTAGGCTCAGATATACAAATGTTGAACAACTATGAATATGAAACGCCTAAATCACGTAAGATGAAAATCCCGCTAAATACAAAAACTCTGCTTATAGCATTTGATAAAGACACCGGAGCACTTGTAAATGAATATCTTGCAACAAAAAACAAATATTTTCTTCAAAAGAAAAAAGCTATATTTATTGCAGACATAAATAAGATGCCGACAATGGTTACAAATATGTTTGCTCTTCCAAAACTAAGAAAATACAAGCATCTTATATATCTTCACTACGGTGAAAAGTTTCAAAATGCAGTCCCAAGAAGAGAGGAAAAGGTGAGTGTTGTAAGGTTTGAAGATAAAAAAGTAAAAAGCATCTCATTTATAACTTCAAAAGAAGAACTCTCGAAGGTATTTTAAAGGTGATTGCACTTAGAGCACTCAGCAAAAACAAGTTTAAAAGTCTTTTGATATTTTTATCTATAACAATAGCGGTGAGTGCTATTTTTTTAATCTCTTCAATATCCCAAGGTGTTATCGGGATGTACTCAAACATGATAAAGACCGACGGAGATATCATCATAACCCAAAAAGGTATAGCCGATACTTTTTTCTCAAACATAGATATAAACTTACGTAAAGATATAGCATCGCTAGATGCCGCAAAATCAAGCTATGGGGTTATAGTCGGGGCGTCTCCAGTTGGAAG
>JAPHSI010000098.1 GCA_026193155.1 Sulfurimonadaceae bacterium
GTATCTTGTTGTTTGTTGGAGCAATGGGTAAATCTGCACAGATTCCACTCTATGTTTGGCTCCCAGATGCGATGGCTGGTCCAACTCCCGTTTCAGCTTTAATACATGCCGCTACAATGGTAACTGCGGGTGTATATATGGTTGCAAGGTTTAGCTTTGTATATGAGCTTATCCCTAATATCGGTGAGTTTATAGCATCTATCGGTGCTGCTTCAGCACTTTTTGCAGCAATTATCGCTTCATATCAAAGCGACATTAAAAAGATTCTGGCTTATTCTACTATGAGTCAGCTCGGGTATATGTTTATAGCAGTTGGTCTTGGATTTTACGATGAGGGTATTTTTCACGTATTTACGCATGCATTTTTTAAAGCTCTACTTTTTATGGGTGCCGGTGCGGTTATTATTGCCATGCATCATGAGCAAAATATCTTTAAAATGGGCGGATTAAAAAAGGATTTAAGACTTGTGTATATTACTATGTTTATAGCAACTTTAGCTATAAGCGGTATTCCGCCTTTTGCAGGCTTTTTCTCAAAAGATGCTATTTTAATCTCGGCTTATAGTTCAGGACATACAACTATTTGGACCTTAGCTTCTCTCACGGCAGCCCTAACCTCATACTATATGTTTAGACTTTTATTTGTAGTGTTTCACTCTAAAGAAAATACCACTACTTTAAAACCTCTAAGTTCTTCAATGACTATACCTTTAGTTATTTTAGCACTTGGAGCTGCATTTGCAGGTTTTTTACAAGATGGGTTTGGAGAATTTTTAAACATTACAAAAATCACTTTGCATCTTGAACATTCTCACGAGATAATGTTTGAGCTTTTAAATGTGGCACTAGCTCTTATAGGTATGGTAACAGCTTACAAACTCTACGCTGTAGATGCAAAAGAGACAAAAGCAAACACTATACTTAAAAAGTTAGTGATAAACAAGTTTTACATAGATGAAATTTATGAATTTTTCATTTTAAAATTTATACTTAAACTAAGTAAAATCAGTACAAATATAATAGAACCTAAAGGTTTTGACGGCTTTATAAGACTAAACGTATGGCTTTACCGCTCAAGTGGATTTATATTTTCCAAACTGCAAAACGGAATGGTCAGATACTATGCACTTTATATGCTATTAGGCATATCTGCAATTTGTATATATCTGATTATAAAGCTGGGGGTGTAATATGGAAAATATACTTACATATATAATTTTTACACCTGTAATAGCAGCTGTCATTCTAGGTTCGATAAGAGCCGATATAAAAAGCTTAAAAATCGGAGCCATACTCTCATCTGTTATCGTATTTTTTTTAACGCTATATCTATCTATTAATTTTAATCCAAATGATTCAATGCAATTTAGCAAGACACTTCCTTGGATTAGTTCAGCAGGCTTTTCATACCATGTAGGTTTAGATGCACTGAGTTTTGTACTTCTTTTAATAGTAACACTTCTGATGCCTCCTTTGTATATATACATGCACACAGAATCAAGAAAAGGTTACTGGTACAATATGATGCTACTCCAAACTGGTGTCAGCGGTGCTATATTATCACTTGATTTGATTTTGTTCTATCTCTTTTGGGAGACCATGCTTTTACCGATATTTATTATGATAGGAAAATACGGAAACAGTATGCATCAGTATAATGCAATGAAAATACTGCTAATGACAATTCTGGGTTCAATGAGTATGCTTTTTTCCATTCTTTATCTGGGTCATATATATTTTGATACTTACGGTGTTTGGAGCTTTAACCTAAACGACTTGTCTGCTCTCTCTCTTAGTGTTAAGACTACATCTTGGCTGGCTGCAGGTTTTTTACTTGCTTTTGCCATAAAGATTCCACTGCTTGGATTTCACACCTGGATGGCTCCAGCATATGCTTCAAGTCCTACACCTGCGGTTGTAATTTTATCTGCGATTATGGCAAAACTCGGAGCTTACGGTATCTGGCGTTTTGGTTTCTCACTTTTTGAAGAGGTACTTATATATTATAAACCTTACATAATCTTCATTGCAATTATAGGCATGATTTACTATGCCATAAAAGCAGTAACCGAGGACAATTTAAGAAAAATGTTTGCATATGCATCGGGGAGTCACCTCTCACTTATTGCACTGGGAGTTATACTCTCAAACTCTTACTCATGGAGCGGTAGTTTGTATTTTATTGCCACGCACGCTCTTGCATCTGCGGGTATATTTTTGATGATTGGACTGACATATAAAAGATTTAAAACTATAAATATTTCAGACCTTGGAGGTATAGCGCAGAGACTTCCAAAGTTTACTTTTTTCTTTGCATTTTTTGCACTTAGTATTGCAGGACTTCCTGGAACAGGTGGATTTGTAGCAGAACTTCTTATAATCCTTGGTGCATTTAAGCATCATTTCTCAATAGGTATTTTAAGTGCTACAACTGTACTGCTTGCAATGCTTTATATATTTTGGATGCTTCAACGTACACTCTTTGGCAGTATAAATAACAATATAAAAGATATAGATGCAGATGATTTAAACTCTAAAGAGTTGTTGATGCTGACTCCACTTGTAGTAATGTTATTACTTACAGGTATTGCGCCTTCTCTTTTTACACCGTTTATTGAACCATACATTTTACAATCTTTAGACGGTATAACTCCACTATTAACGGGGATAAGATAATGAGAGATTTACTTTACGCATCGCCTATGGCTGTAATGATTATAGGGGCATTTGTACTTATGATTATAAGCAGGGACAATCTCTCGTTAAACAGATATAACATAATAAGTGTAGCCTTTTTATCTCTTTCGCTAATTTTGCAGATTTATACTTTTGACAAAGGAAATTCTACATACCTGTTTGAATCTGCTTTTGGAAAGACTTTTATTATAGACAAATTTGCAAAACTTTTTGATTTGATGTTTACGATAGGTTCTATTTTAACCCTTTTAATTAACACTGATTATTTTAAAAGACAAAATTACTTTAACGGAGAATACTTTGCGATAATGCTATTTAGTGTTTTTGGAATGATGATGCTTTCTCACTCAAATGAACTTGTCAGCTCTTTTATAGCTTTAGAGATTGCAACACTTAGCATCTACACACTTGTCGGGTATCATAAACATAAAGCAGCATCTTCTGAAGCTATGATGAAGTATATTATACTCGGCTCACTTGCAGGTGCACTCTTTATGTTGGGAGTAGCTCTGATATACGGTGCAGTAGGTTCAATAATTTTTAGTGATATAACTATATACATTAAAAACACAAATATAGCTGATATGAACTTGCTTCTAGTAGGTTCTACCTTTATGATGATTACCATTATGTTTAAAATAGGTGCAGTACCTTTTAACTCGTGGGTCATAGATGTTTATCAAGGTGCACCATCGCCTATTACCATGTTTATGGCATCTACGTTTAAGGTTTCCGTTTTTGCTTTGGCACTTAGACTTTACCTGGTAAGTTTCTCATCAATCAACGAATTTTGGATAGAGATACTTCAAGTGATTACAATCGCTACACTTATAGGCGGTTCATTACTGGCAATAAGCCAACAACGCATTAAAAGAATGCTCGCTGCATCATCCATAGTACATACTGGATATATGCTTATAGCCCTCTCGTCTATAGGTCTTGGTGCAGAGATGGCAGCATCATCTTTAATGTTTTATCTAATAGCTTATTTTATCAGCTCGGTTGGTGCATTTGGAATTATAAGTTTTTTATCTTCTCAAGAGCAGTTTGATTTAACATATGATGACTTTAAAGGCTTTGCCGAGAGACGTCCGTATATGGCTCTTTTAATGAGTATATTTATGCTCTCTCTTGCAGGGTTTCCTTCAACTATAGGCTTTTTAGGAAAGTTTTACATTTTTACAAGTTCTATAGAATCAGGGCAGATTTTCATAACCGCACTCGGTATAACTACTGCTTTTATTTCCGTATATTATTATTTTAAACTAATTGCCGTAATGTACTTTTACTCAACCGATCCAAGACAAAAAAAACTCCCTATTGATGTAAGTACCGTTTTGATTTTTATAATGGCGGGTTTTGTAATCTGGGGTGGTATAGGTACAAACCTTATATCAATAATTCCAGGAGCAGATGGATTTATTACTATAGCGCAAGATGCGATACTTTCATTAAAATAAAACTAAAAAAAATGTAACAAATGTGAGAATTTTATCACATTTGTTACATAAATTACCTTGAAAATATAAGTATATATGATATACTCGTATTGATAATTTTATTTAAAAATAAAAAAAGGGATAAGTAATGAGTAATAAAATGAGTATACGATCTAAGATGAATTATTTTATCATTTCCATAACAGCAGCTATCTTATTATCCACAGCTTTTGTTTTTTGGTCGATGAATTTAATAAATTCTCAATATACATACTTACATAAAAACGCAATGCTAGGGGCACTAAATACACTTAGTATAGAGAAGAATCTAAACTATATAAGTAGGACATCAAGGGACATTCTTTTAGGTGGGGACTATGAGAAAGATATTGAAAAACTTACAAAAACGGTTGCATCTATAGAAAACAGTTTTAACGAACTTGAAAATATAATGAAAAACGATACGTCATTAACTATGATACAAGAAGCAAAGAACTCGACAATGTTGTTTTTAAACCAGTCTATGATAATGATGAAGTCACTAAATCAGGATGATATTAAAAACAATAAAGATATGCTTTACAACAAATACAAAACAGAGCTTACTCCATATGCAAATAAATCAAGGGTTTCATTTAAAAAACTTGTAAAATATAAACAAGAAGAGTTGGCAAAACATTCAAATAACTTAGCAAAAGAGTTAAGTTGGTTTAAGTTCTCAACATTGATTTTCGGCTTAATCTTTGCAGCTATTATATTATTTACCGCAACCGTGATAAGAAACTATGTAGTTAAAGGTATTGAAAATTTTTCACAACTAATATCACGTGCCGCAGATGGAAATATATCTTTTAAAATCGACAACGCAAATAAAGATGACAAAACTGAGCTTGGTCGTATGGGCTATGCACTTAAAACTTTAATGGAGCAGATATCAACAACTATACATGAGATAAATGATTCGATAGTTAAAGCTTCAAAAGGTGATTTTTCAACTAAAATATCTTCTAGCGGTTTACGCGGGGAATTCATACATGCTATAGATAACGTATCTAAAAGTATAGATTTTATGGAGAATCAACACAATAAAAGCAGACGTGACGAATTTAACTCCAAACTAAGCCAAAGTTCAACGCAAGTTTCAGAATCCCTAACTGTTATACAAAAAGATTTAGCTACAAACATAGATGATTTAAAAACTGTTACTAGTGCTACAAAATCTGCCTCTGACTTAGCTACTAGTTCCAGAGAAAATATAGAAATAATTGTAAATGAACTTCACACATTAAGTGAACAAGTAGGTACAAATAATAATTCAATTACCGAACTTGCTAATCAAACTCAAAATATTACTTCTGTTATAGAATTAATTTCAGATATTGCAGACCAAACTAATCTACTTGCATTAAATGCAGCTATAGAAGCTGCTCGTGCAGGTGAACACGGTCGTGGTTTTGCTGTTGTAGCAGATGAAGTGCGTAAGCTTGCAGAGCGTACACATAAAGCTACCGGAGAAATATCTATAAGTATTAAGTCTCTTCAACAAGGTATGAGTGAAATTCAAGTTAGTTCTGAGTCTATGAGAGATACGGTTGAGGGTTCTACTGAAAAAATAGGTGAATTTGAAGGTACCCTTGTAGAACTAAGTGAAAATTCTTCTACAATAGTGGACAACTCATACCAAATGGAAAATTCAATATTTGTCGTTTTAGCTAAGATTGAGCACATCTTGTATAAATACCGTGCATATAGTTCAGTTATGAACTTAAAACACATCCTTCCTCCTTCTACTACAAAAGAATGTGAACTTGGAAAATGGTATGACGGTGAAGGTAAAAGAAGGTTTGAGAAAACAGCCTCTTATGCAAAAATGTCTACTCCACATTCTATTGTACATGATAATGCAAATAAAAACCTTATGTATATAGATGATAACTCAGATGATACTTTACTTGCAAATGCAGATGAAATTATTACTAATTTTGAAATCATGGAAAATGCTAGTGAAGAGCTATTTAAAATGCTTGATGCAATTTTAATTGAAGCAAGAAGATAATTGAAAAACTATTTTTATCATTTAATGTTATAATCTTCTTCAAATAAAATCCAAAAGAGCTTTTTGTGAAAATGGAAAAAGAAAAAATCTTAGTTATAGACGGTAGTGAAGAACATATAAAGTCTCTAATTATTACGCTTCAAAAGAAATATGAGGTCAATTTTGCCACTAATGCAAAATCGGCACTTCATATTATTAATACAGACAGGCCAAACTTAATTCTTTTAGATATATTATTACCAGAAGTTGATGGTTATGAGCTGACTACTACTCTAAAATCAGATTCTATGACTAGTGAAATCCCCATAATTTTTTTAACTGAATTTAAAGAAACAAAGTATATTTCAAAAGCATTTGAATGTGGTGCAGTCAATTATATTTTAAAACCTTTTAACTCTGTAGAACTTTTTGCAAAAATAAAAAATACTCTTCAACTATTTCGTTTAAGAGACTCTCTTTCAAATGCTCTTGGTGAGAGACAAGAACATATAAATATGATTGAAAATCAACTTGAGATAATTGATACACATGTTCCAAGAATTTATTTAAATATGAAAAAAGAGATTACAGATGCTTCAACTGCATACTGTGAAATAATAGGTAAAGATAGAGAAAATTTAAAAGGTAGCTCTACACACTGTTTAAACAATAATCCTTTTATAAACGAGGAAGAAAATATTATTTTCAAAACTCTAGAGGAAGAGAACAGATGGAAAGGGACTATAAAAACAGAATCTAGTTCTGGAAAAATGATATGGTTTGAAGCAACTTTGTCATACGACTATACATGTTTTAAAAAGATAAGAGGTTATATAGCTACTTTTGTTGATATTACTGCCTCAAAACTACTTGAAGAAACTAATGCTCAACTTGATGAGAGTATCTACTATTTGGAACAATTTAAAAATGCTGTTGAAGAAGCTTCTATATTTTCTATTACCGATAAAAAAGGTATTATAAAAGAAGCTAATAAAAATTTTCAAACAATATCCGGATATTCCGAAAAAGAATTACTAAATCAACCACATAATATTGTAAGACACGAGGATATGCCAAAAGAAGTTTTCAAAGATATGTGGGATACGATTCAAAGTGGATCAATGTGGAGAGGTCTTGTTAAAAATAAAAGAAAAGATGGAAGACCTTATTATGTAATTTCTGAAATAGCACCTATATATAATAAACACGGCTCATTAATAGAGTATATAGGTATTAGAAGTGATGTTACAGAACTTGAAGAATACAAAAACATTCTAAAAAATGAGCTTGACACTACAAGTAAAAGTTTAGAAGAAAATATAAACTACACGACACAGTATGAAGAAGCGATAAACACTACTACTGCTATTTCAAAATCTAATATAAACAATGACATTATATATGCAAATGAAAAATTTTGTGAATTAAGCGGATACACGCTAAAAGAATTAAAAACAAAAAAATGCTTTGAACTTAGAGATAAAAAAATCAACGAAAAACTTGTAAATAAAGAAATTGTTGAGACAATCCTTACTAATATTAATAAGAATGGTGAGAGATACATTACACAAAATCTTTTTTACCCTATATTAGACCTTAACGGTAATGTTTCCGAACATCTACAAATTATGTATGATATCACTGAACTTGTAGAACTTAACGAAGATATTATCAATACTCAAAAAGAAGTTGTTTTAACTATGGGTGCTATAGGTGAGACAAGAAGTAAAGAAACAGGTCAACATGTAAATAGAGTAGCAGAGTATTCTTACTTACTTGCTCAACTTTCAGGACTCAGTGAAGAGGAAGCAAATCTTCTTAAGCAAGCTTCACCAATGCACGATATAGGAAAGGTTGGAATACCCGATAGCATCTTAAAAAAACCGGCTAAACTAACACAAGAGGAATATGAGATTATGAAAACACATACTCAAATAGGGTATGATATGTTAAAACATTCAAATAGAGCTATTTTAAAAGCCTCAGCAGAAGTAGCATTAACTCACCATGAAAAATATGACGGAAGTGGATATCCAAAAGGTCTTGTAGGTGAAGATATTCCTATTTTTGGAAGAATAACAGCAATAGCAGATGTTTTTGACGCACTTGGGCATGACAGAGTCTATAAAAAAGCTTGGGAGTTAGATAAGATTTTAGAACTTTTTGAAGATCAACGTGCTAAACACTTTGATCCAAGATTAGTTGATTTGTTTTTTGATAATCTAGATATGTTTTTAAGTGTAAGGGAAAAGTTAAAAGACTAATCCCAGTCACTAAACTTACTCTTTTCATATTTATCTTTTTTATAACGTCTTGCATTTTTACTTTTATCTAAAAGATTTGAACTGTGTAAGATGTCATCTTTAATATTTTCTATCTCTTCTTCACTATCTTTATAATTAATCATCTTTTTTACTAATTTTTGTAAATCTTGAAGTTCCCCTTTATAAACATCTATCTCTTCTACTCTATTTAAAAGTTTCAAGGCATTATCTATTTTTTTTACGTATCCCTCTTTACTTAAATTTGGAGTATTTGAAAAATAAGAGACAATACTTTTATGAAATCTTTCTAGTGCTCTTATATATCTTAGTCTATGGGCATTTTCTATTGCTTTTTTTGAAGCCATTTATTATATATTTCCTTGATTATTTTATAATATAATTATACTAAAAATTAAAGGAACTTATTTTGAAAAAAATTATATTAATTTTATTTTTCCTAAGCTTATCACTTTTTGCCGAACTTATAAATGAATACCCCAGCCAAAAACTTATAGATTCTAAAATTCCGATAGTGGATATAAGAACTCCAGGAGAATGGATTGAGACCGGGCTTTTAAAAGGAGCTATACCAATTATGTTTTTTAATGAAAATGGCGGTTACGATGTTAGAGAATTTTTAACAATTTTAAATCAAAAAGTTGATACGACAAAGCCTTTTGCTCTTATTTGTCGTACAGCCAGCAGAACACAAATCTTATCTGAGTTTTTATCAGCAAAATTAAACTATAAAGTAATTAATTTGATTGGTGGGATGGTATATGCTAAAGGAAAAGGACTTCCTATAGAAGCTTACAAAAGATAATGACTACTTTAAAATTTATATTTCATCTTACTACGAGAGTTGTAGCTGTTTTTTCAGCTATAGCTCTCATTGTATTTTTACTATGGGGATTTTTATATATATTATTTTATAAAGTCTTAGGATTAGAGTAAGGACTTAATAACATTACTTACACCTTGATGTAAATTATAATTTGCAATAGGAAAATCAAGGCTTTCATTTTCAAGATTTACATTATATCTGTGTAAATACTCTGCAAGAATGTTCACATCAACATTTTCTACCTTGAAAAAAAGTGATTTTAGACTTACAAAATCACTCCAAGACAAAAATAATTCAGGAGTTAGTTCATCTACCTTTTTATCTTCAGGTGTAAAAAGTCTATTCTCATCACGAAGAACAATTAGTACACTTAGGATTGCTTTAGAAAATGGAATAACCTTATCACTCCAAAATGGAGATTCGTTTCTTGTTTTTAACTCTGATTCTATTGCGTTTAAAATCTCATCCATAGATGCAGACTTAAATAACTCGTAGCTTTCTTTTTTCATATTAAAATCTTTTTTTTGTGTATCTTATCTTTTTTTGTATAATTCTGCTTTTAAACTAGGAGATATTTGTGAAAATTAACAAAAGTTTTATAACAAACTTTATAGCGTCTTTATTTGTATTTACTGCTCTTTTTATAGATGCCAGTGTAGCACACTACTTTTTATATACCGGATTATTTGCCATTTCAGGAGCACTTACAAACCAGCTGGCAATACATATGTTATTTGAACGTGTGCCGTTTCTTTATGGTTCAGGTGTCATTCCAAATAGGTTTGAATCATTTAAGGCATCTATAAAATCACTTATGATGGATCAATTTTTTACAAAAGAACAGCTACAAAACTTTTTTCAAAAAGAGGAAAAAAAGATTGACTTAACTCCTATAATTGAAAAAACAGACTTTTCTCCTGCTTACGATGCACTCACAAAAACAGTAATGGAATCATCTTTTGGAGGAATGCTTGGTATGTTTGGAGGCGAAAAAGCACTAGATGGGTTAAAAGAACCATTTACAAATAAATTAAAAAGCGCCGTGCTGAAGATAACCTCTTCCAAAAGTTTTGATGAGACACTGCAGGAGCATCTAAAAGATTCATCCCTTAGCGATGATTTGATTAACTCTGTAGATGCGATTATTGATGAAAGATTAAATGAGTTAAGCCCTCAAATGGTTAAGGAGATAGTACAAGACCTGATAAAAAAACACCTTGATTGGCTTGTTGTATGGGGTGGAGTATTTGGTGGACTTATTGGTTTAATCAGTTCATTTATTTTATAAAACATTTGCACAGGTCAAGAATTTTGTTATTTATTTTAGGTACACTTTGGTTAAGAATGTAAAGAAAAACTAAAAAGTGTACTAAAAATATGACAGAAGAAAAATTTATTCATGATTCTCAAACTGTTCTAAAATTTATTCAGTGCTACTGTGACAATGAACATTTTAAGAGTGAAAAAAACACAAGTTTCATAAGACTTAACTACAAATCTCATGACCTCGGTGAGGAGATTCATTATGAGTTATGTCCAAAATGTGAAGAAACCCTTAAATACTCATATCTTAAGCTTCAAGAATGCCCACATGATGAGAAACCAAGCTGTAGAAAATGTCCACAGCCATGTTATGATAAACCTGAGTGGAAACTATTAGCTAAAATAATGAGATATAGCGGAATGAGATTTGGAGTTCTTAGAATAAGAAAGTTTTTTAATGGATTTAAAATTAGTGCCTAATATTATTTTATCTCTATTTTAACATCAGCAATTTCTAAAATATCACCAAGTTTAATCTTAGCTCTTTTTCTAGTCTCAATCTCACCATTTCTTATAACATGTCCTTCAGCAACAACCATTTTTGCCTGTCCGCCACTATCAACTAAGTCTAAAATCTTTATCAGTTTATAAAGTTCTATATATTCTTCATCTAATTTATAAGTAATCATAAATATTTCCTAAATTATTAACTTTGAAATAATAGCAAAAATATTAAAAATATTCTTAAAGTACCATTTAAAAAATTCAGATGTATAATACTTATTATGCAAATATCTCAAAGTACATTTAACTATACCGGAAATAGTAATTACTACAAAGATGGAAATAAAGAATACACTACTGATGAGAAAAAAGAAAACTCAGACTCTCAAAATGAGCTGAGCCAAGATGAACAAAGAGTTGTTTATGAACTTCAAGCCAGAGATACAGAAGTAAGAGCTCATGAAGCAGCACATCAAGCTGCAGGTGGAGGCATGACAGGCGGTGCGAATTATTCATATCAGCGTGGGCCAGATGGAAAAATGTATGCAATAGGCGGCGAAGTCTCAATCTCTATGCCAAGTGGTTCAACACCGGAAGAACTTATATCTAACGCTCAACAAGTTATAGCTTCAGCAATGGCACCGGCAAACCCAAGTGCTCAAGATATGTCAATTGCATCTAGTGCAAGAGCTATTATGATTGAGGCTCAGCAAGAAAAAGCTAAAGAGGCATACGAGACTCAATCCCAAACAGATGAAGAAAAATCTGAAAATGACCCTTCTACAAAACTGGATATTTCTGCTTAAATACTCTTATCTATTATAGAAAAACCTAAATCAGTCATCGCTTTATCAACTATTTCTGTTGCTAAGCTCATAGTTTTTTGAGAGATTTCAGGTAGTTCGCCACCCCAAATCTCTTCAGCTTGCTTAAAACCTTCCAACATACCTTCGCGTCCTGCACGTAATAGATTTTCATTTCCATTAGCACCATTAATTACAAAGTTTGCTATACGCTCAGATGTCTGTTTTATTCCAAAAAAACCATCTTCACTAACCAGTTCTGCTGCCTCATCTTGCGAGAGTTCTGCTATGGATTTGCCACCATAACCAATATCTTTCAAAAAACTTTGGAATTCTTCATAATCTGATAAAAAATCATCTTTTTCTTGAAAAATACCTACTTGAATATTTGTAGAATTAAATGTAAAAGCATTAGAGTTTTGAACAATCTGCTCTTTAATCTCTTTAACTTCATCTTTTGTTAATTTCTCTGTATACATAGGCTTTATAGGGCTTACCCCTTTGTTGTTTAGTAAAGTATTTGAAGTAATGTTTGACGAAATATTCATAATACACCTCTCATTTTGTTTTTTACTCTTAATTAAATAAGTAAAATTTGTGTAGAAATAACTCTTCTTAAAATACAATATCGTCATTTTTCACAATTTTATATAAAATTTTTAATTTAATTGTCAAATTTCTTAAAAGTTTAGCTATACTTTCTTACAAGATGATAGATAGAAATAGAGTTAGTCTATTTTTTAGATTGATTCGTATTTTTATTTAAGGGTAAATTAATGGCAGAGCTATTAGATGGAACAGTAAAGTGGTTCAACGATGAGAAGGGTTATGGTTTTATAGAGCAAAAAGATGGCGGAAAAGATGTATTTGTACATTTTCGTCAAGTAAATAATCCAGATGGTGGACGTGTTACACTAAAAGATGGTCAAGCTGTGACTTTCGAACTAGGCGAAGGACAAAAAGGTCCTCAAGCTGAAAACGTAACAGCAGTATAATTTAACTAATACCTTGTATCTTTTACATACAAGGTATTAAACTTCAAACTTCAATTTCAACTTTTTTCTTAGCAAAACATTTCATAAATAAACACTTTTTTTTAATTCCCAAGCACTATATCATTCTCCTTTACCTAATTTAATGAACTAAATTCATAAAATTGAATTAAGTTCATTTTTATGTTTAAAGCACTACAATTTCATATTAACTATAGGAGAACTTATGTCTCAAATGAATAATAAAATAAAAAATATGAAACGTAATCTTATTTTAGAAGAAGCTCTTTTAATGTTTGAAGAGTTTGGTTATGAAGAGCTTAAAATTTCTGATTTAGCCAAAAACATCGGCATAAGTGTTGGAACTATTTATTCATATTTTAAATCTAAAGAGGAGCTCTACAGCGCATGTGTCTTATCTGAGATGGAGAAAGCATATGAAGCTCATAAGATACTTTTTTCACAAGATATATCCAATGAAGAAAAAATAAAAAGTGCTATTAAAATCAAGTTTGATATTATCTCAAGAAAAAGAACTTCACTGACAAGTGGTATGTTAAACAACCCTTTCTTTTTTGAATCTCATCAAATAATGCATAAAGATATGATAAAAAAAATATATGAACTTTATATTGAGCCTATAGACGAGCTTAAAAAAGTTAACATAGACTCTTATCAACTTGTATATATTTTAAACTCTCTAAGCAATTCTTACATGATTAGATGGGCGGAGGATGATTTAGAATCATTTGAGGGTAAAGATAAAGAAGTATTCTCAATTTTTATGAGTATATTAAAGGGTTGTAAATGAAGAAATTAACATTTTTATTAGTTTTAAGTATTCCTATTTTTGCTTCAGGTTTAGTAGAACTCATTGAACAAGCACAAAAAAATGAACTTGTAGAGGTTTACAAATCAAAACTTAATTCTTCAAACAAATCTTATGAAGCAACTAAATCATCATATCTTCCAAAAGTTGATATAGGTCTTTCTGAACAGTTTATATCACCTGCTGATTCATTAGGTGCCGGACAAATATACAATGCTTATGCTCAAGTAACTACAGTATTATTAGACGGTTTTAAACGTGAGAATCTTTTAGAAGAATATGAAAGATTAAAGAATGCAAGTAAATACGATTTAGCACAAATAAAAAAAGACATATCTTTGCAAGTTACATCACTATATTTTAATATGCATATTATAAAAGCCGACGTAATTTCTCTCGAACAATCAAAAAAGCAATTAGAAGAACAATTACATCAACAACAAAAATTTTTTGAGGCTAAACTTATTACAGAGGATAATGTAGCAAGAATTGAAGCAGCTATAGCAAATACAGATTATCAAATAGAGGTAAAAAAATATGCTTATGATGAATACTCTTCCCTACTTCGAACATTAACCAATATGGA
>JAPHSI010000226.1 GCA_026193155.1 Sulfurimonadaceae bacterium
GGAGAAAAATAAACTTAGAGGTATAGATATTGATGTTATAGTTGATGGAAAGTATGAGGTTGGTAGAATCTTGGTTGATAAGATGATGGTTTGCAATATGAGGGATTAAATCCCTCGAAGTAAATTTAGTTTCCGCGTGATCCAGGTTTGATAGCTTCGCTACCATCTTTACAAAGTGGACACTCATCCGGAGCATACATTTCAAATGTAAAATCTTCTAATGCAAAGAACGGTATATCTTGCGGAAGTTTACAGTTTGGTTTAGTCTCAACCAAGCTATTCTCACGTTTACAAAAACCACGGTTAGCTAAAGCAGCTACACCGACAATCTCACCACCTAGACTTTTTACAACTGCTGCAGCTTCCATAGCACTTCCGCCTGTTGTGATGATATCTTCACACATAAGTACTTTTTCGCCTTTTTTGACTTCAAAGCCACGGCGGATATTCATCTCACCCTCAACTCTTTCGGCAAATATATAACGGACATCAAGAGCCTGTGCTAATGCAAATCCTGCAATAAGACCGCCCAAAGCAGGAGCACAAACTGTGTCTACTTGAAGTCCGCTCTCTTTGATTTGTTTTGCTAAAGCATCAGCTAAAAGTTTAGCTGTTTTTGGATCTTCTAAAACTTTTGCAGATTGTAGGTAAAACTGAGAGTGGTTTCCACTGCTTAGTTTAAAGTGACCCTCTAAAAGAGCCTCCGCATCCATATATATTTTTTTTATATCCATTAAACTTTAAGAACCTCTATCTCTTTGGCTTTAGCATCTTCATCGATTTTAGCTATATATTTATCAGTTAGTTTTTGTATGTTGTCTTGTGCAGATTTTGATTCGTCTTGAGTTATCTCTTTATCTTTTTCAAGATTTTTAATTGCATCGTTTGCTTTTTTTCTATCATTTCTTACAGATATTTTTGCATCTTCAACCATAGTTCTCATCTGTTTTACAGTTTCTTGTCTTTGTTCAGATGTCATTGGTGGGAAAAAAAGCTTTATAAAGTCACCGTCATTATTCGGATTAACTCCAATATTAGCACCATTTATAGCAGCTTCAATATCACCTAAAAGATGCTTTTCCCAAGGGTTTATTGCTATAGTTGTTGCATCTATAGCCGTAACTGAACCAACTTGGTCAAGTGGAGTCATAGTACCGTAGTAATCGATTTTTACATTATCAAGAACTGTAGTTGTAACTTTTCCTGTTCTTAATGTTTTAAAATCTCTATGCATGTGTTCAACACTGCCTTGCATCTTCTCTTCACATTGAGTATAAACATCATCTAACATTGTAAGTATCCCTTATTTTGAAGTATTTGTTTCTTTTGCTGCAGGTGCAGCTACCGGTGCTACAACATTTGTATTCTCAGTTAGGTTATCTACAACTGAATCTTCAGCCGATTGAGAATACATGTATCCTAAAGTAATTGTATTTACAACAAATAAAAATCCGATTGTAAATGTAACTTTTGCTAAAAAGCTATTTGGTCCTTTTGCTCCAAAAACTGAGTCGTTTGAACCACTATATGCTCCAAGACCGATGCTTGAGCTTTTTTGTAATAGTACAGCGATTACGATTAAAACCACTAAAACTATTTGAACAATAAGTAAAAAACTAGTTGTCATTTATAAATCCCTGTTTGGCTTTGCAATGTAGCGAAGCCATAATTAAAGTTGCGAATTATATCTAAAAAAAGCTTTAATTCAAAATAGGGTATAATACAAAAAAAATTGACAGGCAAAATATGGGTTTAAAAAAAATAATATTTATACTTTTTATTCTAATCTCCATAGTTTCATACATTGTACTTAATCCAGAGAAAAATCATAATATAAGTACTAAAAGAGATAGTATTGTCGTAAGTACATTTGCACTTTATGATGCGGCTAAGAATATTAGTAAAGATAAGTTTGAACTATCAAGTGTACTGCCTTTTGGAACTGATGCACATAATTATGAAATAACACCGAAAAAAATGGCTAAGATTCAAAATAGCTCTTTATTTGTATATAGCGGAGCATCACTTGAACCATGGATTTCAAAAATATCTTCATCCAACACCTTAGATATGTCAAAATATGTGGATTTAATCCACTTTGAAGAAGATGAACACAAGCATGAGCATCATGGACACGCTCATGAAGAAGATGAGCACGGGGAAAAGATAGACCCTCATTATTGGTTAGATTTAAATAATATGATAAAAATATCTGAAAAATTAACAGCTGAATTTTCTAAACTTTCTCCAGAAAATAAAGATTTTTTCGAATCAAATAAAAATGCGTATATTAACACTCTGACAAAGATGCATGAAAAATATAAAAAAGATTTTAGTACATGTAAAAAAGATACCATAATTGTAAACCATAATGCTTTTTCATATCTAGGTAAATCGTATAATTTTCATATAGAGTCCATAAATGGTTTATCTACCGAGAGTATGCCATCCCCTAGCGATGTTAAACATATCCTTCATAAAATAAAAGAGAAAGAGATATCGATTATATTTTTTGAGAGTTTTGCAAGTGATAAACTAATAAAATCTATTGCAGACGATGCAGATGTTAAAGTTGATATTCTTCAACCACTTGGAAATATTACTAAAGATGAAAAAGATTTGACATATATTCATATTATGAATGAAAATATAAGAAAAATCAAACAAGCATTAGAGTGTAGATGAATTTTAAATTACCGATTTTTGATGTAAAAAACCTTAGTTTTACTGTAAATGGTATAAATATTTTATCAAATGTATCACTGCAAATTTTTAATTCACAGTATATTGCTATTATTGGACCAAACGGTGGTGGTAAGACAACATTAGTTCGTTTGCTACTTGGCCTTGAAAAGCCAAGCAGTGGGAATATAAAACTTTATGGAAAAAAAATATCTCAGTTTAAAGAGTGGTATAAAATAGGATACGTCCCGCAACGTGCCGCACATGTAGATGCAAACTTCCCAGCGACAGTTTTAGACATTGTAAAAATGGGAAGGACCGCTCAACGGAAAGTTCTCTCAAGTATGAGTACAAGAGATGAAAAGTTAGTTGTAGAATCAATGGAGCAGATGGATATAACGCATCTAAAAGATAAAATGGTCGGTACACTTTCAGGTGGACAGCGTCAACGTGTTATGATAGCTCGTGCACTTGCATCTGAACCGGAAGTTTTGATATTGGATGAGCCAAATACAGGGGTAGATGTGGCATCTCAAAATAGATTTTATTCACTTCTTCGCAAGTTAAACAAAGAGAGAAAAATAACTATTATTTTCATAACACATGATATAGGTGTTATAGCTGATGATATTGCAAGACTTTTTACGGTTAATCAAAAAGTTATAACTTGTAATAATCCAAAACAAGCACTTAGTTGTGATGAGATGAGTGATCTTTACGGTATTGAAGCTCATTTAATCCACAATCATAAACATGGACATTAGTATGGTAGAGATGCTCTCCTATGATTTTATGCAACGTGCTTTTTTAGCAGGAATCATTATAGCTACACTTGCTTCTATAAGTGGTACATTTGTTGTACTAAAGCGTTACTCTATGATAAGTGAAACACTTGCCCATTCAGCTTTGGTCGGGGTCGCGGTTGGTTTGGTTGCAGGTTATAATCCTCTTTGGATAGCCGTATTAGTTGCATTGTTCTCTGCATGGCTTATAGAGTATCTGCGCTCAAATTTTACAATATACTCAGATGCAGTACTCGCTATTATGCTCTCCGGTTCACTTGCTTTAGCTGTTATTATAGTATCACTTGGGGGCTCATTTAACAATTCACTTATGTCATATCTCTTTGGTTCTATTTTATCGGTTAGTTATGAAGATGTTATAACCATATTTGTATTTGGTTTTATAGCACTTGCTATACTACTTACATTTTCTAAAGAGTTTTATTTTATTGCTTATGATGAAGAGATAGCTAAAGTAAGTGGTATAAAGGTAAAATTACTAAACTTTTTACTTGTTAGTGTAGTAGCTATAATTATCGCCCTATCTATTAGAATAGTTGGTACATTACTAATTGGCGCACTCATGGTTATACCGACAGTGTCTGCTTTGCAGTATAAATTTGGATTTTTTAAAACGACTATACTTGCTTTAATATTTGCCCTTATAAGTGTTGTTCTTGGAATGTCCATATCTTATCACTTTTCGCTTCCAAGCGGTGCTACCATAGTTTTATCTGTTCTGGTAATCTTTATATTTTCACTTATTATAAATAAAAAATCATGAAAATATCTCAAGAGTTTTCAAAGTATGCCAAATCATATGGTTCATATAATATTATTCAAAATAAAGTTATAAAACATCTGCTCTCAAAACTCTCAACACATACAAACATGCCAAAAAATATCTTAGATTTAGGTTGTGGAGATGGCAGTTTATGTAGGTCTATAGATTGGAAATATAAACATTTTACAGGTGTTGATTTTGCTCCCGGAATGTTAGAGTTGCATCCAAAATCAAAGAAAATAGAATGCATCTATGGTGACTTTAATGATAATGCACTTTTTGAAAACCTTCTAACATATAATTATGATTTCATTTTCTCAGCTTCTGCACTTCAGTGGGCAGAAGATTTAGATAGTGTTTTTAAAAATATTAAAATATTAGAGGCACCTATAGCACTTGCTATTTTTACGGCAGGGACTTTTAAAACATTAAATAAAATAGCCGGTTTAAATCCGATTTTAAGAGATGTAAAAGAAATAAATAAGTTGCAAAAAAAGTATTTTGAGGCTAATTTTGAAGTTATAAACTATAAGTTAGAATTTGAAAATACAAGAGAGATGTTCAGATATATAAAAAAAAGTGGTGTAAGTGCATCTAGAAAAGTTTTAAATTATAAACAAACAAAAGAGTTGATTAATAACTATCCTCTAAACTATTTAGAGTTTGAAGTAGTATATATATCATCAAAAGGTATTTAATGAACTTTTATGCAGTTATTATCGGTACGGAGATTTTAAATAGCAGACGTGAGGATAAGCATTTTGACTTTTTAAAAAGAGAACTCGCTAAATATGGACACGAACTTTTTGCTTCTTTCATTATTAAAGATGATAAGACACTAATTAAAAATACTTTCGAGATGATAAAGAAAGATAGAGATGCTATACTTTTTTCCTTTGGTGGTATTGGTTCAACTCCTGATGATTTAACGCGTGAAATAGCTGCAGAAGTTTTTACATCTAAGCCACTCCAAACAAATGAGAAATTCAAACAAGATATTTTGGATAGGTTTGGTGATGAAGCATATCCTCATAGAATTCATATGGCTGATATACCAGCTGGAGCAGAACTTATTTTTAATCCTGTAAATAATATGTCTGCTTTTTCTTTAAAAAGTAAATTATTTTTTGTTCCAGGTTTTCCTTCTATGGCTCATCCTATATTAGAGAGTATAATAAGTGAAAAATTTAACCAATCAGAAAAGAAGTTTCGTTATACTTTAATAGCTGATACCAGCGAAAATACTTTGATAAGTTTGATGAATCAACTGCCGGATGAAGTTGAGTTGTCATCATTACCAATGTTTATGGACTCTAAACCATTAGTGGAATTATCATTAAGTGGTTATGATAAAACTTTGTTAGAGAAATATTTTCATATGTTTGAGACAGAATTATCTTTAAAAAAGATTGATTTTAAAAAAGTGTGATTATCTCTTTTTCTAAATCATATAATTCATAGCGTATGTGTTTAAACTTTTCACTCTCTTTTAGAGTATGCAGTTTAAAGAGCTCTTCTAAAACTCTTGAACTTTCTTGTGCCCGTTTGAAATTTGCGACAACTATTGCTTTTAAATTTTCTCTTTGCATCTCTTCATCCATAGTTGGACGTAGCACATCGTTTATACTGTCACGATGTTTTAGTAAAGCATCTATATCTTCATAAATAGCTAAATGTCTTAAATGTTTAAGTTTTTGTGAGAGTTCTTTATTGTTATGTAAATAACGTAGTAGGTCTTCTACAACCCTGATACCTTCTTTTAGACGATTTAGGTTTGCGTCTATCACCCGATATATCTCGGGCGATAAATTAGTATTACTCATCGTTCCCAAATATACCAAACAGGTGTAAAAGAGCTGTAAAGATATTTAAAAAGTCTAAGTAAAGAGCAATTGCACCATCAATTGGTGTTTCGTAGTTTCCTGCAATAATATTTTGAGTATCAAATACAACTAAAATACTAAATAAAACAACAACTACCGCTGAAATTCCTATTGCTAAAATCGGACTGCCTAAGAATATATTTACAATTGAAAAAGCAAATATAACCAAAACGGCAATCATTAACGGTTTGCCAAAACTTGTAAAATCTTTAGTAGATTTAATAGCATAGAAACTCATGCTACCAAAAATTAAAGATGTCATAGCAAAAGCATTACCAACAACAACTCCACCACCACTCATACCTAAAGTGTGAGCGAGTAGGGGAGCTAACATTAAACCTGTCATAAATACAAAACCAAACATTACCGCTAGGTTGATGCCAGGTTTGTGTTTTACGGCAAATAAGCCAAACAATAAAGCGATTTCTAAAATCATAAGTGGAATAAACCATGAAGCAATAGCTCCAGCCATCGGTACTCCAACATATGCACCTACTGCACCAGCCATCATAGATGCTGCAAAAAGTTTATATGTCTCTTTTACGAATGTTATGATTTGAGAGTCACTCTTTGCTGCACTCCCGTATGTAAAAGCATTATTGCTTCTAGCATAATCACGATCATATAGTCCCATAAATATATTCCTTTATATAGTTAATTATAAGAATTTTACATATAAAGAGTAAACACAGGGAAACAATTCAAAATTCTTATACTATATATATGAGATAAAGATTAATGGAAAATTAATAAATAACAGATGATAACTAAATAAACACTCCAAAAAGAATTTTCAAATTCTTTTGAAAAACTATTGACATTAAAAGTTAGTTTTCCTATAATTCTGCTCCACAAACGGAATCAACCTAAAGTTTAGGAGAGCAAGAGACGTTTGAGATCATTGAAAACTAAGTAAGTAGACTGACCAATAACTAATAAAAAAAATAGTTAGCGGTTAATA
>JAPHSI010000137.1 GCA_026193155.1 Sulfurimonadaceae bacterium
ATATGAAGGGATTTTGGACTACTCTGTAAAAGATATAAACCTAGATGAGTTAAAGACAACAAAAACAAAGCTTTATATGAATGTAGCAGACCCATCTCAAGCTTTTAAACTCTCACAAATTCCAAATGACGGTGTGGGACTTGCCAGAATGGAGTTTATAATGAACAACTCTATAAACACGCATCCGATGGCTTTAGTTGATATGCAAAAAGGTAAGAATGTAAAAGATGAGGATTCAATCCGTTCATTTATGACTCCATATACGGATGCAAAAGAGTTCTTTATAAAAAAAATCTCTGAAGGTGTCGGAATGATAGCTGCCGCTTTTTATCCTAAGAGCGTTATTGTCAGGACAAGTGATTTTAAAAGCAACGAGTATAAAAATATGCCCGGTGGATTTGAATACGAAGCAGATGAAGAGAATCCAATGATAGGCTTTAGAGGTGCAAGCAGATATTATGACGATAGTTATAAAGAAGCTTTTGAATGGGAGTGTCAAGCACTAAAATATATACGCGATGATATGGGACTTGATAACATAAAAATAATGCTTCCATTTGTAAGAACGGTGCAAGAAGGTAAAAATGTCATTAAAATAATGAATGAACAAGGTCTTATACAGGGCAAAAATTCACTTGAGATATATGCTATGTGTGAGATTCCTGCAAACGTAATTCTTGCAGAACAGTTTTTAGAAGTATTTGACGGTTTTTCAATAGGTTCAAACGACTTAACCCAACTCACTTTAGGAGTAGACAGGGACAGTGCAAAAATAGCCCATATTTTTGATGAGCGCAACGACGCTGTAAAGGAGATGCTAAAAATGGTCATAAAAGTCTGCAGAGACAAAAACAAATATATAGGCATCTGCGGTCAAGCACCTTCTGATTATCCGGAGATAACTAAGTTTTTAGTGGAGAATAAGATAGACTCTATTTCACTTAATCCTGATTCACTTTATGAGATGAATAAAGTTGTAAGTGAGTTTGAAGTGATATAATATTTTTAAGAAAATATTTTTAGGGGAAAGATATGCAAGAAAAGGATTTCATACACAATTTTATATATGATTTAAACAATCCTGTTATTTTAATAGAAGATAAAGAGGATTCATACGGTGTGATTTTTGCAAATGAAACTATGCAAAAGCACTTAAAAAAGGATGATTCGCAAAATTTAGAACTCTCAAATGAGCTTATTCATCTACTCGATACTTATAAGGGGAAAAATCATCCCAACGGTTTATCTACTCAAAATATAGAGATATTTGAAGATTTTTACAACATAAGCTATTTTCAAAATTCAAACAATATTTTAATGACATTTATTAAAACTAATGTCGAATCACTTTTTGAGACTCTAAGTTTTCATGAAATGGGTGTCTCCAGTAGTGCAATAATGGTCGTTTTAAGTGATCAGGGAAAAGTTATAGATACAAATGAATATTTTTTAAAAATGGTTGGAATGTCCAAAGAAGAGGTGCATAACATAGATTTTTTTGAAAACTTTATCCCTGCGGAACTGGAGACTTTAAATAAGTATTTAGAAGAACTGCTTTCAAATAACTCAAAAAACCAGCAGTTTGTAACCTCACTAAAAGATGTAGAAGAAAATATTTACAAAATCAAATGGCAAGTCTCTAAAATGGAAAAACTAAATCAAAGTTTTTTAGTGGCAATAGGAAGTGACATAAGTCAGTTATTAGAAAAAAGCAATGCTCAGATGACAAAAGAGGTAAAAAGTTTAAAGGTCGGGTTTGAGTATTTTCCTTTTGCAGTTGCATATATGAATGCAAAAGGTATTTTTACCACAATGAATAAGAACTTTCTAAAGATGTTTCATATTAAAAATGGAACAACTAAAACTACATTTGATCAAATCCCTTTTTTGAAAAAACATATAGGTTTTAGTAAAATCAAAGAGCATATACCTTCACAAAAAGAGATAACGCACAATATAGAGCACAATGTAAATGGAAAAATCATTAATCTAAAAGTCAATATAAGAATGTTAAAGGGCAAAAAGGAATCTTCCGAACTTTATATAGTTATTGTCCAAAAAATACTATAAAAACAAAATCTAAGTCAAGTATTTTTTACGTAATATTTTTTCAAACTCCATTACTGCTATTAAAACAAGTGCAATTACAAGAAGTACTACTCCGAGTTCTGCATCTATAGGCTTAATATTTAAAATATTTTGCATAAAAGGTGTATACATAGAGATTAGATGCAGACCCTGTGCAGCGATAACAGACATCCATAAAAACTTGTTTTTTCTATGGTTTATTTTAAATATTGAATGTTTTTCGGTTCTTGAGTTAAATACATGCACATTCTCAAACAATACCATTAAAAACAAAGTTATGTTTCTTGCAGTATCTTCCGTATAACCGTAACTCAAAAGGGTATAAAATACTGCAAAAGCAGATATACCCATATAAAGTCCGCCG
Source organism: Sulfurimonadaceae bacterium (assembly GCA_026193155.1). Lineage (GTDB taxonomy): Bacteria > Campylobacterota > Campylobacteria > Campylobacterales > Sulfurimonadaceae > Sulfurimonas. The sequence continues at coordinate 2,453 of JAPHSI010000137.1, forward strand.
ACTACGACTCTACTTATCATTACAGTATTAAATATAGGTTCTTTTGGATCCCTTGCTTTGCGTTTCAATACCCCAGGTTCTGCCTTCTCAAATCCGAGTGCCACATCTTGGATGCCGTTTGTTACAAGATTTAACCATAAAAGCTGCACAGGTAAAAGCGGGATGGGTGTGAAAAACAGCATCGAGAGTACTATTAGCACTATCTCTGCGAACCCTGTTGATATTAACAGGTGTATAACTTTGCGTATATTATCATAGGCTACACGTCCCTCCTCTATTCCGTTTACTATGGAGCTGAAGGCATCGTCTGTCAGTATCATATCACTGGATTCTCTGGCTACATCGGTTCCGCTTTTTCCCATGGATATACCGATATTTGCAGATTTTAAAGCAGGGGCATCATTTACACCGTCACCCGTTACCGCTACAAAATGTCCCAAGGCTTGAAACTTCTCTACTATAAGCTGTTTTTGCTGGGGTGATACACGTGCGAAAACCCTTTTATTAGCTATCTCCTCTTTTGGGGCACCCCTTTCTTGCCAATGGCTCACAGACAAGCCATCCATTACCTCATCTTTACTAATGACAATTCCCAAACCTTTAGAGATATAAAAAGCGGTATTTGGATGATCACCCGTAACCATAACAACTTCTATACCTGCAGAATTTGCTTTTAGTACGGCTTGTTCTACACCTTCTCTAAGGGGATCCATAATAGCTGCAAATCCAAGATAATTGTAGCCGTCCTCTGCAATACCCTCTTTTTCATTAAGCCTATATGCGAAAGCTATATTTCTAAAACCCTCGAGTGCCCAAGCGTCAACCTGTTTTGAAAGTGTCTCAAAATTATCTTTATCAAGCTGACATTTTTGTAAGATTAGTTCTGGTGAGCCTTTTATAAAGTCCATTTTCTTAGAGTCTATTTCATAAGATATAGCCGAATATCCGTTTTGAGGTTCATATGCTGTAGATGCAAGTGGACTAAGAGTGTTTTTTAATTTAAACAGATTTGCATCTATATCAAGTGCATATTTAGCCAAAGCTACATCAACCTGATCGCCTATAAAATAAAAATCATTTTCATCCTTGTTAAATACGGCTTCATTACATAAAACAGATGCAAGCAAAATATTTTTATCTATATTTTCTTTTGTATCATAAACTTTATCAGGTGTAATAAAATGTTCAACACTTAACTTATTCTCCGTCATAGTCCCTGTTTTATCACTTGCTATTAGTGTACAAGAACCAAGTCCCTCAATGGCAGAGAGTTTTCTGACAATTACATTTCTTTTACTCATGGATGCACTTGCAACGCTAAGTGCTACGGTTATGGCTACTGGTAAGCCTTCAGGGATGGTAGATACTGCCATTGCAACGGTAAAGAAGAATATATCTTTTAAGGGTGATTGTTGATAAATTCCGACTGCTATTATCAATAAAACAACAACCCCTATGATTTTGGAGATATTTAGAGAGAACTTTTCCATTCTCATAATTAAAGGCGGTTTTGATATTTTCGATTTTGAGAGAAGAAGTGCTATCTTACCTATTTCGCTTTGATACGATACAGCAGTTACAACTCCGATTCCTCTTCCTTTTGTAACCATTGAACCAGCATAAAGCATATTTTTTCTATCGCCTATCGGTTCATCTGCATCATCAGATATATACGAAGATTCTTTATATATATCTATAGATTCTCCCGTTAAAAGAGACTCGTTCACTTCAAGCTCATTGGTCTCTATAAGTCTGACATCTGCGGGTACTTTTATACCAGATTCAAAAAATATAATATCACCTACAGTAATCTCTTCACTGAGTAATTGAATTTTTTTCTCATCTCTCAAAACAGTTACATATGTTTTTAAAACTTTTTTTAGTGCATCTGCTCTTATGTTTGCATTATATTCTTGATATGTACCTATAAAAGCATTTATAAATAGAACAGCTAGTATAAAACCTGCATCTCCAAACTCTTTTATAACAAAAGATATTATTGCGGCAATAAGTAGTACATATATTATAGGGCTTTTGAACTGTTCTAAAAATATGCCAAAAAGATTACTCTTTTTCCCTTCTGGAATAGAGTTTTTTCCATAGTGGTTTATTCTCTCTTTTGCTTCTTTTGAACTTAGTCCTTTTTTTGTACATTCCAGACTAGATAAAGTATCTTCAACACTTTGAGTATAAAACATAAGTAACACCTCTGTTAAAGATTTTAGCATAAAAATCATATCAAAACAGCTTAAAGAAAATATGTACATATTTGGCTATAATACAAAAAATAATTTTAAAAATGTTAGGAAAATTTGTGATTACTCTAAAAGAAGCTCTAAAGTTAAACAAAGAAGAATTAGCAAAATTTAAAGAAGATTTAAAAGCAAAAATAGAAGCGAATAAAGACCTAAATGCATATA
>JAPHSI010000079.1 GCA_026193155.1 Sulfurimonadaceae bacterium
ATGAGTTAAAATCAAATCCAAATGCTATTTTATTTATAGATGAAATCCACACACTTATAGGTGCTGGTACGACAAGCGGGACTATGGATGCAGCTAATCAATTAAAACCTGCTTTAGCATCGGGCGAGCTTAGATGTATGGGTGCTACTACATTTGCAGAATATAGAAACGGGTTTGAGAAAGACAAGGCACTTAGTAGAAGATTCTCAAAAGTAGATATAAATGAGCCTTCAATTGCAACAAGTATAGAGATACTCAAAGGTTTAAAAGAAAAATATGAAAAACACCATAATGTAAAATATACCACTAAAGCTTTAGAGAGTGCCGTTGAGTTATCTAAAAGATATATTACAGATAGATTTTTACCTGATGTTGCCATAGATTTAATAGATGAAACAGCAGCTTCTTTTCACCTGCTTAAAAAAGCAAAAACAAAAGTCGGTGTTAATGATATAGAAGCAACTATATCTAAAATAATAGGTATAAGCGGTTCCAAAATTGATAAAGATGAAACAAAAGTTTTGGCCTCTTTAGAAGAAGACTTGAAAAAACAAGTTATTGGTCAAGATAATGCGATTTTAGAAGTTTCTAAAGCTATTAAAATCTCTAAAGCTGGTTTAACACCTGCTGATAAACCTATAGCTTCATTTTTATTTTCAGGTCCAACAGGTGTATGTAAAACAGAACTTGCTGTATCTTTAAGCAAAACTCTTGATATAAACTTTGAACGTTTTGATATGAGCGAATATATGGAAAAACACGCTCTTTCACGTTTAGTAGGTGCACCTCCTGGATATGTTGGATTTGAACAAGGAGGGCTATTAACAGAGGTAATTAAAAAGCATCCTTATACCGTTTTACTTTTAGATGAGATAGAAAAAGCTCATCCCGATTTAGTAAATATATTATTGCAAATAATGGATAATGCTACTCTTACGGATAATAACGGTTATAAAGCAGATTTTCAAAATGTAATACTAATTATGACATCAAATATCGGTGCAAATGCCAGAAGTGTTATGGGCTTTAATAAAGACTCTTCAATCTCAGCAAATGAAGAATTAAAGTCATTTTTTACACCGGAATTTAGAAATCGCTTAGATGCTATAGTTGAATTTAGTCAATTAGAATTAGAGACTGTAAAGGGTATTGTAAATAAATTTATCAATGAATTAAATAGTGAACTAAAATCTAAAAAGATAACCGTAAATGCATCTGATAAAGTAAAAGAATTCATTGCAAAAGAAGCATATTCACCTGAGATGGGTGCTCGTCCACTAAAAAGATATATTCAAGATAATATTACAAATAAACTTAGCGATGAAATTTTATTTGGTAAGTTAAAAAATGGTGGAATAGTTGAAGTAGGATTAAAAAATAAATTAACTATAAAATGCAAATCCCTCAGCTAAGTAAATACTCACTTATATTCCCTCACCCTGAAGATGCTAATGAAGACGGTATCTTAGCTTGGGGAGGAGATTTAAATCCTTCTAGACTTATACGAGCCTATCAAAATGGTATATTTCCATGGTATAACAAAGATGAACCTATTTTATGGTGGTCCCCTGATCCCAGACTTATTATGGAGTTAAATGATTTTAAACTTTCACGATCATTAAAAAAAAGTATGAAAAAATTTGAATATAAATTTGATTCCAATTTCTCACAAGTTATTCGCAGATGCGGAACTATAAATAGAAAAGATCAGTTAGGGACTTGGATACAAAAGGATATTATAGAAGCTTTTGAGGAATTACATGGTATGGGGGTGGCACATTCAATTGAGAGTTATCAGAATGGTAAACTAGTCGGTGGATTATATGGTCTAGCAATCGGCAGAGTATTTTGTGGTGAGTCTATGTTTGCCGATGTAAATGACGCTTCAAAAGCAGCTTATGCAATTCTGATAAAACACCTAAAAGAATGGGGATATGACTTTATTGATTGTCAGGTACCGACTGAACATCTAAAAAGTTTAGGAGCAAAAGAAGTAGCTAGAACATATTTTTTAGATAGACTGCAGAAAGTAAATATGGATAGTATTGAACATAAATGGGAGATAATAGATGGTTGAGCTAAGCAAAGAAAATATAGAAGATATAGTACCTAGAATAAAAGATTATATGTTTAAAGAATTTGATTTAGAAATTGGTGGTTTTGAAGCTGAATTTTTATTAGATTTTTTTAATAAAGAACTTGGAAATAAAATATATAACAAAGCACTTTTAGAAATAAGTGATGAATATAAAATAAAGTTCGATAACATTAGTGAAGATATAATATATAATTTGGAAAAACAAAATTGAAGTATAAACTGATCAACTAGGCGGCGACCTACATTTCCAATCCTGAAAGGACAAGTATTATCAGCGATGAGGGGCTTAGCTTCTGGGTTCGGAATGGAGCCA
>JAPHSI010000010.1 GCA_026193155.1 Sulfurimonadaceae bacterium
AAAGATTCCATACGTATAAACTCTCAATCGGGAAAAGGCGGTGTAACATATATATTAAAAGAGTTTTTTGATATAGACGTTCCAAATGAGATGCAGGCAAAGTTAACTCAAGAGGTGAAAACGATTTCACAGAAAAAAGGTAAAGAGATAAGTAGTGATGAGTTGCTTGAAATTTATAAAAACATCAGTTAAAGAGATTGTTCTCTAACTCAAGCAGTTTTTTCTTTGTCGCCAAACCTCCTGCATAACCTGTAAGGCTACCATCACTTCCTATCACACGGTGACAAGGGATTATGATAGCTATACAGTTTGCACCGTTTGCATTTGCCACCGCTCTTACAGCTTTTTCATTGTCTATATTTTTCGCCAACTCCAAATAGGAGCTTGTTTTACCGTAAGGTATTTTAATCAAAGCATCCCAAACATTTTTTTGAAAATCTGAGCCTACTAAAAGAAGTGGAATATCAAAATTTTTTCTTTCTTTATTAAAGTATTCGTCTAGCTGTTTTTTACACTCTTTAATTATTTCACTTGTTTGTTCTACATAGACAGCTTTTAGATTTGACTTTAGTCTATTATCTATAGTCTCTCTGTTTTTTCTGTATCTGAAATCCAAAAGACAAAGTTTATTTTCAAATGAGCCTATAATAAACTCACCAAAGGGTGTTTTATGATATTCTATATTTATCTGTTTCATTTTCAATCCTCTGTATTTAATATATAGTATCAAAAATTGATTACTCATAGAAAAAATATTTCAATTTGTCATATTTATAAAGTTTATTTTTGTATGCTCCTAATATATGTCGCCAATGCTTTTATCTGCATCTCTGAAAGTTTTTCCCAGAAGAAATCCGGCATCGTACCTATTACACCTTTTTTACCGTTTTTTAGTACGGTTGCTACAAGTTCATCACTGTATTCTTTAATATTTGGAGCTACATATAAAATCCCCTCCCCACTTTCATCATGACAAGTTGCACAAACTCCCCAAGCTTTAGGTTTTTTAGCTTTCATCCCACTTGCTACAAATTTTGCAAGCTCTTTTGCATCTGTATTATTAACAAGTCTTGCAGGCATCCCCGATGGATAGATGCTTTTAAAATTGTTTGAGCCGTTTTTTATAATATCAAGCACTGTTTTTTGCGCTATTCTTTTTGTATGGTTATGGGCTTTACCGTTATTACCCTCCCCGTTCATACCGTGACATGAGGAGCAAAAAACTTCATATGTTTGTTTTCCTATAATCTTAAGTTTTTTCTCATTTGTTTCATTAACGGCACTTAATTTTAACTCTGTCTGTGTTGAATACGTATCTAAATTAACCAACTCCAAAGCTACAATAACCTTTGAAAACAGTATAATTACCAACAGTCCAAAACCGCCTACAAAAAAATACTTCATAATTTTTCTCCTATATATTTAATGATTATAAAAATATAACTGCATCTATTATTTTTATATGTGATGGCGGTCACATAAATAAAAATAGATATTTATTATGATTTGTACATTAAAAAAATATGGAGGATTCCATGAAATACATTTTATTTATATTTTTAGCGATTAGCCTGTTCTCTAACGATGACTTAAAACTTGTGGAGCTAGCTTATAAAAATGGACTTAAACCTGTACCTCAAAGTTTTGAATCATTTTCAAAAGATAAAATTTTATTAGGTAAAAAACTTTTCTTTGAAAAAGAGCTTTCTTTAGAAAAAGATATCAGCTGTGCAACTTGTCATAACTTTAATCTTGGTGGTGCAGATGCAAAACCAACTGCAATCGGACATAAAAATCAAAAGAACCCTTTTCATTTAAATACACCGACTGTATTAAATACCGCTTTTTCAAAAAAGTTTTTTTGGGATGGAAGAAGTGAAACTTTAGAAAATCAAGCTAAAGGACCTCTTCAAGCACCTTTTGAGATGGCTATAACTCCACCTTTAGCTGAAAAAAGAATCTCACAAAATAAAGCATATAAACAGTTGTTTAAAGCTGCATTTGGTAGTGATGAAGTCACTTTCGATAAGATTGCACAAGCTATATCTGCATATGAAAAGATTCTAATTACACGGGGAAGATATGATGATTTTTTACTTGGGTACTTTGACAAGCTAACACAAAATGAAAAAAAAGGTCTTGAACTTTTTATAACTAAAGGCTGTGTCGGTTGTCATAACGGTATTGCTCTTGGAGGTCAAGTTCTACGTAAATTTCCTTTATCTTACCACACCGTTTGGAGTATGAAAAAACCAAAAGAGATAAAAGAACTTATAGAGAGATACAATAACTCTCTAAGCGATTTGGGTGGTTTTCAATCTTTAAAAGAGAGTGACGTAAAAGTTTTAAAAGATGGCTTTTTTTCTCAAATAGATGAAAAAAAAGTTCTTAACGTTAGGACTTCATCTGCTTGTGATGAATGTCATAAAAATAACTCAAATAATATATTTCCATTTGAGAACAAGGGTGGGTTTAAGGGTTCCCAAAAACCTAAAGGATATTTTAGAGTACCGCTACTTAGAAATGTTGTAGATACAGGACCATATTTTCATAACGG
>JAPHSI010000043.1 GCA_026193155.1 Sulfurimonadaceae bacterium
ATTGCTTATCCGTTCTTACCATCAAACGGGCATCCGGTTAGTAAAGCTGTTGAAGATAATATAAAAGTTGATCAAGCATTTATAGGAAGTTGTACAAACGGTCGCCTAGAAGACTTAAAAGTAGCATCTGAGATTTTAAAAGGTAAACGTGTACATGAAGATGTGCGTCTTATAGTAACTCCTGGGACTCAAAAAATCTTACGCGAAGCTACTAAACTTGGATATATTGATATTATCGTAGATGCGGGCGGTGTAGTTTCAAATCCGACTTGTGGTGCATGTCTTGGCGGATATATGGGGATACTTGGTGATAATGAAGTAGCAATTGCAACAACCAACCGTAACTTTGTAGGACGTATGGGAAGTCGTAGTTCAAAAGTTTACTTGGCTAACTCTGCCGTAGCAGCAGCATCAGCTATAAGCGGATATATTACAGACCCTAGATAATGTTAGATATACCTTGTGTCATCTTTGCAGGTGGCAAATCAAGCCGAATGGGGGAGGATAAAGCTCTTCTTCCTTTTGGTGGTTTTGATTCACTCACCCAGTTCCAAATAAATAAACTCTCAAAACTTTTTAAAAATGTATATATCTCATGTAAAACAAAAAGTAAGTTTGACTTTGACGCTGATTTTATAGAGGATGTAAAAACAGAGAATATTTTTGCGCCGACAGCAGGATTTATAGCAATATTTGAGAACTTAAAGTGTGAGAAGTTTTTTGCCATAAGTGTCGATACCCCTTTCATAGATGCAAATATAATAAACAAACTCCAAGATGCAGACACCATGGATGCAGATGCGACAATAGCAAAAACAAATAACGGGATGCAACCAATGTGTGGCATTTACCATAAAAGTTTACTCTTATCATTTAAAAATATGTTAGATGAAAACAATCATAAGCTAGGATTTTTACTAAAAAACTCTAATACAAAAACTGTTCTGTTTGAAGATGAAAAACCATTTTTAAACCTTAATAATCCAAATGAATACAAAAAAGCTCTTAATCTAATCTCTAGTACCGTTATTTAATTATAGATATAATAATAAAATAAGAATTAACATAAGGGATACAATGAATCTTACCCACTTAGATGAAAATCAAAGACCAAAGATGGTTGATGTATCAGATAAAAATCAAACTACCAGAGTTGCTGTTGCAAGTGGCATTATAGAGATGAGCCAAGATGCCTATGATGCTATTGTAAGTGAAAAAACTAAAAAAGGGCCGGTTCTTCAAACAGCTGTAATAGCTGCAATTATGGGAACAAAAAAAACAAGTGATTTAATTCCTATGTGTCATCCGCTAAATCTCAGCGGTATTAACTGTGATATAGAAGAAATACCCGAATTACCTGGCTTTAAACTAATCGTAACTGCAAAACTAACAGGTCAAACAGGTGTTGAGATGGAAGCATTAACAGGTACCAGCATAGGACTTTTGACCATCTATGATATGGTAAAGGCAATAGATAAAGGGATGATTATCCGAAACGTTCAACTTGAGGAAAAATCAGGAGGAAAAAGCGGTGATTTTAAACGATAGCAAACAAAAACTGGAATTACAATACCCAGTTAGCTGGAAATATAAACTCATTTCACTCTCAAAAGAGCAGATTCAAAAAGCTATACATGAAGTTATTCTTGAGCGTGAGCACAAACTTGAACACTCAAATGAAAGTAAGACAGGAAAATACGTAAGTATGAATTTAGAACTTTTAGTACATAATGAAGATGACAGAAACTTTATTTATGAAGCCCTAAAAGCACATCAAAATATAAAGATGGTACTCTAAACTAAAATAAAAGGATTCGTTATGGATTTAGAAAAAATACTTAGTAAATTAAAGAAGCTCTACGACAACAATTATCATTCAATTAACAAGAGAGTTTCATACGCTTTGGATGAAACTCAAAATATTCTAAATTTTGATTTAGACAAACTAAATCTCCATGAAATAAAATCTCTGGCAAATACTATTTTAGATATTGAATCTAAAAAGATTCATGATGAATTAGAAGATTTGATAGCAAAAAAAGAAGCTATTGAATCTAAAGTACTTAAAAAAAGACAAGAGTTACAGCAAATAAAATATGATGTTTTTAGTACTCTGGAATCTAAAATAAATACTGAAGACACCCAAACCCTTTCCAAACTACATCAAGTTAAATTGCAGTCAATTGACCTATTTGATATATTAAGTGAGACAGTTGAATCTGCAATAATAACTTCACTAGAGCGCTCAAAAGACTCAGAAGCAAGTGAAAATATACAAGAGGTTATAAGAGAGATAACTTACCAAGCTATAAAAGAAGGTTCATTAAATACTATTCGTACAAGAAAGATTTTAGCGACTATTCTTAATTCAGCCATTAATGTAGCAGAAGCCAGCCCTAATAATGCAGTAAATATATTAAGTCCTACATTAAAGGGTATGAGAAGCGGTTTAATGCACTCTATAGAGAGATTTAAGCGTCGTGTAGCATATATGCCTCTTGAAGCAAAACATATCCTTATAGAGGATTATGATAATATCATGGAGGATTTGAACCAAACAGATACTCTGTTTATGCAAGTGATACAAACTCAAGCTAATGAATCTTCATCAGATATTAGACGTATATTGGTTGAGCTTAACCAAAAAATGCATTTAGATTTAGAAGAGTTGGTAGTAATATCTAAAGAGACAGCAAGTGTTATAAGAGATAGAGTATCCAACTTTACAAAAACAGCCGTAGAAAAAGCAGATAATGCTTTAAAGAGTGATAAGGCAAAGGAAGCTAAACAAATGGGTGTCCAAGCATGGGGAATTGCTAAAGAGGCATTGGGGAGTGCACTAAAAAGTGCTAAAAATGCGATAGATAAAAAATAAATATTATTTTTTATCTCGCATAATCAATGTTGATTTTTAAAAATCTCCCTTAGCCCCAAGATCCATCATCTTATACATTGTATCTCTAACGTGTTCTGCTTTTTTCATCATATCAGCCGGTAAAGTATGTCCACCAAAAAGCATTAACTCCATAGCCATTGTAACTAACCATCTATCACCTTTATCATCTTCAACTATAAGAATTCTACACGGCATAAATGCACCGTAAGCTACTGAGTAGTCTATAAATGTTTTTGCAATATTTGGAGCACAATAATGTAATATTCTTACATATCTTTGTCTTTTACCTTCGTGGTCATACTTATCAGCCATTCTAGAGTCACCAACTTGAAGCATATTAGCATCAGTAGCTATACTTCTCATAGACTCTATAACCTCTTCAGTTGTTACATCGGGATCAATTTTAACCCTTCTAACCATTGCATCCGCTGACCTACCAGTTGTAAGAACAGCATTAAACATATTCATATAAGCACCCATAGCTCTAGAGTCTAACTGTGAAGCTTTATCCATCTTGTCACCTAAATCAAACTTAACATATACGACTAGAAAGCCTATAATTATAGCGGCACCTAATACACTTAAAATATTTTTTATAACGTTCATTCTTTTCCTTAAAATACAATCACTATAAATAGATAAACTATTTAGGGATACATTATAGATAAGTTATCTTTATATAATCATAAAGCTATATTTATAATATTTTATTATAATTGATTATAAATAGATATAATAATAAATTTAAAGTATAAATATAATAATAAGCTATTATCATTATGCTTAGAATGAGAATTATTATAATTTATATCTATACTGAGTTATTGGAATGGTTATATATGTAAAAAAAGTAAGTTTATAAAACTTTGTTATATTGTGTAAAAATGTAACAAAGTTTCATACTAAGGTTATTTGTTAAACATGTCGTTATAAAGAGCGTTTGCCCAATTATAGATAGAGTTTGCGTTTACCTCTCCATCTTTTTTCCAGTCTTCACTGGCACTCGTAGATTTAAAACTAAAGGATGCATCAGTTTTATTGTAAGCATATTGGGTGTAGATATATATAGCTCTCTCAGGTGCAATAGATACAGCAGAAAAACAAGTAGTAGTAGGTGGCTGCCATTTTACTTCTTTTGTTTTATTTATCTTCTGTGCTAATAATTTAGCTACATGATGCCCTTCCGAATTTGAAGTATTTCCTGATTTTGAAAATCCCATCGGTCTAGAATCACCTGATACAAATATATTTTTTTCACCGTGAACTTCATATGTTAAAGGATTAATATCTGCTTCTAACATATTTTTAGCATCTTTGGCTATACCTGCTCTCTCTAAAATCTTCGCACCTCTAATATGAGGATAAAAAGCAGCTTCTTCAAAGTCTATTTCATCAAACTCAGTCTCAACAACTTTATTGTCAAGATCAATATTTTGAATTTTTGTATTTGGATAGTATTCAATATAATCTTTATAGAGCTCATCAAAAGCAGATTGAAAACCTTTTTTCTTTATTGTTATAGCATTGTTCTCATCTAGCAAGATAACCTTTGCTTTTAACTTCTTTTGCTTAAAATAGTCGGCAATAACACATGCTCTCTCATAAGGCGCAGGTAGACATCTATAATTTCCGCTTGGGACAGTTAAAATAAAGTTACCGCCTTTAAAGTTTAAAACTTTATTTCTGATAGTGATATGTTCTGATCCAGGTATAAAACCTGCAGGATATTCTTGTCTAAGTCTTGTCTCAAAAGCAATATCATCCGTCCAACGAGAATAATCATAATCGATTCCAGGAGCAAAAACTAAGTAATCAAAAGCTATATCACCGTTACTTGTCTCAAGTACACGTTTTTCTCTATTTAATCCGGTTGCGGTAGCATGAAAAAAAGTATAGTTATTTTCTCTTGCAGCTTGCAAATAGTCATGAGTTAAAAACTCTAACTCTATCTTATCTACAAGCCACAAGTTACTCAATGGACATGATACAAACTCATGTCTTTGTTCAACTAATACAACATCTGCATCAGGAGCAAATATTTTTGTATATTTTGCGACAGAAAGTCCTGACCAACCACCACCTACTACAACTACTCTTGGACCTTTAGCTTTAGGAATAGGCGCATCGTAAGTTGTATTTGTTTTTAAACTCTTAGGCGGTTTAAGATTATCCGTTTTACTATATCCGTTTACTGCAGTCGATGCTACAAATACACCCGAAAATTGTAAGGCTTTTCTTCTTGATATAGCCATAATGGACCTCCTATTTTTACTCTATTCTACTACTCTATAGTCTCGTTAACAACTCTTATCATTAGTTTTTGAGCATCTTCTAGTACTTTTATTGACGGTTTATCTTCAATAGCTAAAGAACTTAACCAGTTATATACTGATGGATATGCCATTTCAACATCTTGAGAACCTTTCTCTTTATACATATAAAAAGTACAAGGAGCAAATGCACCAGCTTCAGGATGCTTTTTTGATACTTCAAAAATTACCGGTAATTTACAAATTGAGTATGCATCAAAGAAATCATATTTGTCATATCCAGCTTCTGCAAACTCTTCACCTAGTTTATTGTAACCTGCAATAACAAAACCTACAGTCTCCAATGAGCCTTCCATCTCTTCTTGAATACCTTCTAACTCTCCCTCTATTTCATCACCTTTTGCTTCCATCTCAGTTGAAAATGTAGTAACAAGTTCACCTACAGCTTTAAGTGGCTTATAGTTAATCTTCTCGAAGTGACCGTTTGGTAAAGCTTTTGCTAAAGTAGCTTTAATTAGCTTGCTGTATTCTACCATGTGCTTGTTAGAAGCAGGTATACCTGTAACTTTTGCCATACCGTCAATAGAAAGAGACGAAACAGAGATATTATTTGAACCTTTATCTGTATATATTGACATACTTAAAGGTGCAAACAGTGCAGCTTTTGGTGAAACTTTAACCAACTCTAAAACTAAGTCTTTTTTATACAATGTAAAAAGACGATACACTTTATGGTTTGTTTTTTGAAACTTTGATTTGAATGCTGCATTCATATCATTGTTTCCTGAAATTTTAAAGCCTGCATCTACAAATGCTTTTTCAATTGTCGCACCAGTAATTTTACCATTTGAATTATCAGTTGTATATATCTGAATATCTTGACCTGCATTTGCTGCAACACCAGTTAGTAATAAAAGTGCTGTAATTAAACCTTTTATAATTGAGTTCATTTTTTTTCCTTTAATTTTAATTTTGTAAATTTTACCTATGTATTTAGAAGGTAAACATTATCGCCTTTGTGGATAGTTCCACTACTAATAACTTTTGCAAAAACACCCCTGTCATCTTTAAGTAACTTTGGTAACCTCGCGTCTACTTTTGCCAAACTTTTGCAAAGTGTACAATTTTGACTAATCTCTAGTATAAGAGTCCCTATTATTAGTCTTGCTCCCGGTTTTAAATGGTACGGATTATAGTCAATAAGCAGGTTTTCACCCAATGCACTATATTTTGCTTCTATACCATGTTTCGCAGCTAGTTTGTAACTTTCTTGTGAAGTTATCAAAACTGACCTTTGTATGTTTTTGTTATAATATTTATCTTCTATAACACCCTTGTCATCAAGAGCCAACTCAGTTGTATTTACCCTACCGTTATCGGTAGAATAGAATAGTTCTAATATTTGTCCAGCTTTAATCAATGACATTTTGCACTACTCACCTTATTTAAAATCTTTAATATAAACAAAAACAAGTTTTTTTGATTTTTATTAAATAACTATGTAAGCAAAAAACAGCACCTTTAATGCAGATGCAACTTTTTGCTTATAGACAAATAGAGGTCTATATTTAGTATACCATTTAGTTATAGATAAACTAAATATAAAGAAAAAGAGAATTACTCCTCTTCTTCCTCATCTTCGTCCTCATCATCTTCATCATCTTCGTCTTCATCACCCTCGTACATCTCAAGCTCTTCATAAGCTCTATATACGTTTCCAGAACTAAGCGTATAGTAAAGATCTTTATCTCTAAACTCTTCAAGAGTTACAACTTTAGTAATATCATCAGGAATAACTTCTTCCTCAATACCCTCTAAAACTTCATCTTTAATTAGAGTGAAGTAACGAATAGATTCATCAGCTGCTGTTTTATCAGTTATAAAACCATGACCCGGAACTAAGTGATTCCAATCTCTTGCTTTTATTGCTTTTAATGCATTTATTTGACCGATTACAATACCGTCTCTGTTTGAAGTAACTCTTCCGTTCATAACAACGTCACCTACTAGTACAGTTTTGTCATCTGGAAGATATAAGAACCAATCTTCTTCAGAGTGAGCATACCCTACACGTACGTATTCAAAATTTATACCTGAAATTTTGAACTTAGTTGTATCCTCGAATGATCTGTCAACAGGTACAAGTTCAGTTCCTCTAATAGCATTTTGATATAAAGTTTTGATCATTCTAGTTTGATCACCTTTATGATAATTTACATTTACAGATTCAGGTCCTATTATCTCAGCACCGTGAACCTCTTTGTAGTAGCTATTTCCCAACCAATGGTCATCATGTTCATGACTCACAATAACATGCTTAACAGGAAGTTTTGCAATCTTGCTCATAGCTTCATAAGCCTGTTTAGCAAATATTGCAGAAGGACCTGTATCCCATGCTATCCAGCTATCATTACCTTTAATATAACAACTATTTGACATATCTCCGGCATTTTCTTTTGTCGGCATTTCTAAGGCACCAAAGAAACACCAAACTCTATCACTAACTTTTACCGGCTTTAAGTTATAGTCCCAATCCGGACCTTTACCAGTACGTGGTTCTACCCATTCGTAAAGGATAAAGTTACCGTCAGCGTCAAGAGTATGCGGATCTGAAATAGTAACCCTTTTATTAAAGATAAACGGCGATGCTAAAACAAACGCCACTATCGATAATAAAATAATTATTTTAGTTTTCATAAGTGTCCTTATTTAATTTTCTTCTTAGACGTTGCTGTTTTCCCATTATTATCAGTTGTAGTAAATTCGATTTTATCACCTTTTTTACCACCTTTAGTTTTAAACTTGATTAGTGGGTTTTCAGCCATAAATCCACTAGTTGTTACTTCATATACGACTTTTCCGTTGATTTTAGCAACGATTTGTCTAATATAATCTACTTTAATTTTCTTTTTTTCCGCTTCTTCTTTATCAGCCATTAAGCTAGTAAACATAGCTTTTACTTTAACAACGCCTTTTTTTTCTTTTGCTTTAATTTTCATCTTTGCCATTTTTTTACCTTTGTTTATTATTTTTATTTTTACTTATTCTATTATGAGAAGTGGGGTTGAATCAACCTCCACATCCACCGATAGATACATCTATCTCTTTACCTGTTGTATATAAAGTACCGTCTCTACCTTTACCTACGATTGTAACTAGTGCAGTTTGTCTCATTTTAATTCTGAAATCGTAATCAATAATTCCACCTTCTGGAACTGTAAATACTGCCGTTAAACTTCTTGGGTTAGCATCTTGGAAGATTGCTACTGATTCAAGGTCTAATTTAGACTTGATGTTAATTGGAATTGATCCACCGTTTTCTGCAAGTTTAGGTGCAGTAAGTTTTATTTTATTACTCTTTTTTAATCCAGCAGAACCATATAATTCTTTAATAGCATCAACTGATTTTTCTGCTTCCCATGCTTTTGGCTTTTCAGCTCTAAAATCCATTGCTCTTAAATTTGTTCCCGGTGCAACGATTGCAGCAAAAGTTGCAATACCTACGCCTAAAAATTTTCTTCTATCCATTTTGTTTTCCTTTTGTTTAGTTTAGTGTTTTTCTTTACTTGAATCTACCATAAATTCAACTATTAATTTTACATCTGTATTTGTTAAATCCTCATTACCACCTTTAGGAGGCATACCGCCCATACCAGTGATAGCATTGATTACAACTTTGTCAAAACCTTTAGCTAGTACATCTTTCCATGCATCTATATCTCCTACTGCAGGAGCACCCATTTGAGGTGTAGCGTGACAAAGCTTACAAGACTGATTATACATCTTTTCAGCTTTAGATACAGTTTTATCTTCTACCTCAGGTGGTAAATCTCTAACTGTAGAATATGGAGGAACTACGTCACTCATTTCATACTTGATTTTTACAACACCTGCTTCTGTTTTACCGTCTTGACCGCCTGGATCTTTACAATCCTTCATACATCTTACACCTGCACCAATATTTTTAGCACGATCAGCAAAAAATGCTCTTACATTTTCCGGACCATTAGGACCATCAATGTTCGGATAAAAACCATTATTATTAGGAAGAACTACTTTTACAAGTTTTTCTTTATTTAATGCATATTCTTCATCCATCTCTTCACCGTCAATTTTGATACCGTTTTGAGCTAGTAAATAAGCAGTAATAGCATAAGTTTCATTATCAGTTAAACTTTTTGGATGCGCATACGGCATAGCATCTCTTATGTACGTGAAAAGAGTTGTAGCTTTTGGCCAGTATGTACCGATTGTTCTTTTTGGTGCATCTGTTTTTCCATATACTCTCTGATTTTTAAGAGTTATAACAACTCCGTTTTCATCTTTAGATTGATTTCCTCCAGTTAACTGAGGATAACCTTTACCACCGGCACCGAATTCACCGTGACAAGATGCACATTGAGCTTCATAAAGCTCATCACCCTCTTCAACAGTACCTTCACCCTCAGGTAAACCTGTACCGTCCGGTAATGCATCTAAGTCCCATGCTTTAATCTCGTTAGGAGTTGCACGTCTTCCGAAGCTAACACCTTTAGTACTTTGTTGATTATAAGCGTATGCAGTTTCTACACCATTAGCTCTCACATAAGTAACACCGCCGTCTATCGCAGTCTTATTTTTGATTGCATATTCTCCTAAAGTACTTGGAGCTGTAATAGCATTTGAAGGAGCTGAAGCTTTTTCATCTACACCAGTTGATGAAGACAAACATCCTGTAAAAAGAAGAGCTGTACTGGCGAATGCCGATGCTCCTATTAAAATTGATTTACGATCTAACTTGAACATTTGTCACCCCTCCTTTAGCATCTACTGCCCATGTACAGATAGCATTTCTATGATAAACACCCTCTACACCAACTACAGCTTTCTCTTGATTAACAGTAGGTTGAACATTATCAGAATCATCATAAGAACGACTTTGTAATAATAATGGTTTACCTTCATATTTATACATATATGAGAATCTTGTCCAAGCCTTTGGAAGCACTAAACCTTTAAGGTGAGCTTCTGTCCAGTTTTTACCACCGTCAAAACTGATATCAACACCCCTTATTGTTCCATGTCCACTCCAAGCAAGACCTTCAATCTCAACTAAATCACCTACTTTAAGGTCGCTCCAGTCTTTTTCAGGACATGGAGATGTAATAATAGAGTTTACTTCGTTTGCATAGAAGTGTTGAATAGCTTTACCACTTGCAGTAAGTGCAGTATACTTAGAAGTTTCCTCTTTTGCATACCACGGCTTATCTCCAAACTCTAATCTCTTCAGCCACTTAACACATAAGTTAGCTTCCCAACCCGGAGCCATTAAACGTACAGGATAACCCTGCTCATCACGTAAAGCTTCACCGTTTTGTGCATAAACTATCATACAGTCATCAAGAACTTTTTCAACTGGAAGTGTTCTACTCATTTCTGAACCGTCACTACCTTCTGCTAACATCCATTTAGCTTCAGGCTTAAGACCAAGGTCATCAAGTATAGTGCTCAAACGAACACCTGTCCACTCAGAACAACTCATCATACCTTTTACAAACTGTAAAGAACCGAATTGTGGACCTTTCCACTCTGCAGCACTGTTTGATGGACACTCTAAGAATAGAATTCTACTTTCACTTGGGTATCTTTTAAGTTGATCCAATGTAAGAACAATTGGCTTTTCAACAAGACCGTGAATCATAAGTCTATACTTATTTGGGTCAATATGCGCTACACCGTTGTGAGTACGCGTAAAGTGTAAACCATTTGGTACAATGATTCCGTTTAGCTCATGTAAAGGCGTCATAGATATTGCAGCGTGCATATCTCCAGCCGATGACATCAGAGCCGAC
>JAPHSI010000069.1 GCA_026193155.1 Sulfurimonadaceae bacterium
CTCATATTTGTCTTGTAACGTATCTCCAATGTCTTCGTCATCATCTACAAGCAAATCATTAATATCTAAAGTACCTTCATATGATTGCATGCTGATATATTTAACACTCATACCAATATCTAAACGACCAATATCTAAAAGATATGGCTTAGCAACACCAACAACAACCCCTCCGTAACCACGAGAACTAGTTGCTAAAAGACCTTGACTTCCACCATCAGCGTGAGGCATAAAGTTAAATTCTGTTGCTGCTAAAAGACCTATAGTCCATGCAAATGCATCCGAGTTTTTAGATATAGATGTATAGTTATTTATACCTATATGAAAAGGTTCACCACTATACTTCTGCAATACATTTGTTAAATCCGTATTTGCATTAGGATTAATATTCGTATCTGTCTCAACATCATTTAAATCATCAACAAATGACTGTCCATCAGGCGTATAATCAGCTCCTATTGCCAACAAATCAACTACGATACCATGTTCTTTTTTTATACTTGCTAATCCCGCAGGATTTGAAAATACAGATGTTGAATAACCACCAACTGCTACATTAACTCCACCCATTCCCATAATACGTGGGTCTTTATATAAACTCGCATGCTCAGCATACAAACCGAATAAGCTTGTCGTAGCACCTATAAGTGCTAAAGATAATATTTTTTTCATACTACTTCCCTTCTTTTTTTTAATTATTCATTTGCCATATATGCGCGTATCTCATCCATTGTAACATCTACAGCAGGATAAACATCATCATTTGGATTTGGATCATTATAGTTTGTATCTATATCTTGAATATTTTCAATTAAATCTTTTTTAACGTCATCCGGTGCTTGGTCTATAATTAATTCAAATGCACCGTTTAATGCATCTAAAAGTTGCTCATCAAGTTTATAATCAACACCAAATGGTAAATCTGATTCATTAACAAATATATCACTTATATTATTGAAATTATCCGCATCTAGATTTTTGTAATCCAAAATAAGTAAGCTACCTGCTGTAGAAGCATCAGTACCAGCAGATGCAAGACGCTCATATGTTTTGCCATTATAATCAAATACTAATACAGGCAAATTACTTACTGTACTATCACCCATTGTTATTGGAATTGAACTCGCAAAAGAAACACCTGAACATGCAGTTGCTCTATCATTAATCTCATAAATACACTTTATAGCTTTTGCTGTCGCTTCTAAACTATCATCAGGATTTCCATCTTCTAAAGTAGCTACATCACCAAAAAATGAAAGAAGCATAGTAACTTTTGAAAAATATGCCATACCCAGATAAAGTTTAGCACCATCTACAGTTATATTTGCATCTAAAGCATTTGCTTTAAAAGAAGGTGCTGCAGATACAGATGAAGTCATAGACTCATAGTATGATATCGCTTTATCAATATTTTTAACTTTTTGTGTAGTTACGCTGCTATTACCGTCACCGATAATATCATCTGCAATAGAAGCAAAACTACTTGTCTCACCCTCTTCAGTATCTAATTTAGACACAATATCCATAATACTGACTTCTGCTTCTTGCATATATGCTGAAGCTAAAGTCATCTTATCTTCATTTGTAAGTGATGAAGCAGGTTTAGCTTCTAAAATAGCTATAGCCGCCGCAGAATCTCCACTATCTATAGCATGCTGAGCAGCTAATCTATCTTCACCTTCACTATCTGCACTACCACAGCCACTAAAGATTAATGTTGCTGCAATCAACGAGCTTGCAATTATCTTTTTAAACATAACAACTCCTTTTATTTTTGTTTTATTAAATTATATCATAAACTTTTAGTTATTTAAATTCAAATAATTTATAATCTGCTCTTCAGTAATATCTTGCTCTAAAGAGGTAGAACAGGTAGTCGTATAAGTTCCACCGATTAATTCACATTTAAATTCATCTATACTATCTTGCACCTCTTCATTTGTAGCAATTCCTATAGATTCCGTACCATCATTAATAGCGTCTACTAATACTTTTGCAGTTGTAATATCCGCATCACTTGAGCTCTCGTTAATAGGGCAAACATAATAATCTGCTGGGACACTAGTATAGTTATAATCAGCTCTAGTATTAAAATCATCTAAAGTACAATAACCATCCGTAAGAGCTGTAGATTCTAAAGTATTATTAGTATCAGTTATTATATAATCAAAACTTGAAGCATTTACAACTACTGTTATTTCATCATATGTATTTTGACTTTGAACAAAAGTTATATTATCACCTTGAGTAACTGTACAAGCTGCGTCTACATTTGTATCATTGCCATCAAATGCATACTGCATTGCACAAGCTGAAGCTTGTAGTTTTGGATCTTCAGTCACATCACTACTACTTAATGTTGAAACCTCATCTGCAAGATAACTTATTGTTGTTGCTGCCTTTACCGTATCTACTAGACCTATTAATAAACATATATTTTCTTCTGTAGTATTTAGAACTATAGTATTATCATTAGCAGCATCTGTACATGATGTTCCGACAATTTGTCCGTAATATTCTTTTGACATCTCTAAGTCACTCAAAGATGATGAACTGGTACTTTGGTCAATATTGTCAATAAATGCTGCAAAACTACCATCCGTACTGTCTGCACTATTTGATATTATTACAAGTAAATCAGAAAAAGAAACACCCGCTTTTCCCATATAAGCATCACCTAAAAGTTTATAGTCGGCGTCACTGGATGCTATTGGTTCCATCTTAGCTATAGCTCCATCATAATCACCACTATCTAAAAGTTGTTGAGCACTTAGTTTGTCGTTTCTAGTATCACTACTTCCACAACCACCACTAAGAAGTAAAATTCCTAAAAGTAAAGCTGTACTTAATTGTCTAAAATAATGCATAAAATCTCCTTTAAATTTTTAATAATATATGCTAATAAAATGTAAAAAAAATGTAAAAGTATTTTTTATGCTCCCTTTGGATAAAATAAGAGAGAATTTTAATAAAGATTAAGCCAAATGATAAATACAAAAGAATACATACTTCAAACAATTAAAAAACGCCCACTAATCATAGATGGAGCAATGGGTACACAACTTCAACAACGCGAAGATAAAATTCCACAAGAGGCTTGGGAAGGCAATGAAGGTTGTAACGAGCTATTAAACGTTACATGTCCTGATGTTTTAAGTGAAATTTTTCATGCATATTTAACTTCTGGAGCTGATTTAATTACTACTAATACATTCGGTTCTTTTTCCTGGGTTTTAGATGAATACGGCATAAGTGAGCGTGCATATGAACTGACTCGTGCCGGAGCAGAGCTAGTTAAAAGAGAGTGTGAAAAATTATCTACACCAGAGCATCCACGTTTTTGTTTAGGCTCAATAGGACCCGGGACAAAACTACCTTCACTTGGTCATATAACATATGATGAGATGTATGAGGGCTATACAATATTTTGTGAAGCACTAATTGACGGTGGAGTTGATATTTTTTTACTTGAGACCTGCCAAGACCCGCTTCAAATAAAAGCAGCCCTTCATGCTTGTGAAGCAGCGAATAAAAATAAAAATACTCAAATTCCTATTATGGTAAGTACTACCATTGAATTAAGCGGGACGATGCTTATAGGTACGGATGCATCTACTATCGCTACTATTTTAGAGCCTTTTGATATTTTAAGTCTTGGATTCAATTGTGGAACCGGACCTGAACAGGTTTTAAAACATGTTAAAACATTAAGTGAGGTATGGCACAAACCTATATCTGTTCACGCAAATGCAGGTCTGCCTCAAAATCGCGGCGGATATACATACTACCCGATGGGTCCTGATGAGTTTGCAGCAAATCAGGAAAAATTCTTAGAGTTTGACGGAGTCAGTTTTTTAGGCGGATGCTGTGGTACTACACCTCAACATATCCGTGCATTAGCTGATAAAGTATCAGATATTAAACCAAAAGAGGCTAGCGGGAGTCATCCTACATCTGTC
>JAPHSI010000100.1 GCA_026193155.1 Sulfurimonadaceae bacterium
TCACTCACTTCTCCAACACAATCAACATGCCCTTGAACTACATGACCGTCAAACCTATCACCCATCATCATAGCAGGTTCTATGTGCACTTCGTTTTTATAGTTCTCTATAGCTAAAAGTTTTTGGCTCTCAGGTGATAACTCAACTGAGAATCCGTCATTTAAAACATTTGTTACTGTTAAACAAGCACCATTTATTGCGATGGAATCTCCAAGTGCCCCTTTGTATTTGCTTTTGATACTCAAAGTTGAACCGACAAAGCTTTTAACAGTTGCAATCTCTCTTATTAGTCCCGTAAAAATGATAAATCCTTTGTAAAACTAGAAAACGATTTTGCCGTCTTCTTGAAGCCCTTTAATAATGGCTTTTGCTTTTTCATGACCTTTGTAAGCAGCTTTTCTACAATAATCAAGTGCCTTATCATGATCCTGTTCACAACCAAAACCTTGATCGTAAAGTTGACCCAGATTGTAAAGCCCTTGTGCTAATTCACCCTCAGCTGCTCGTGAGAAACATATAAATGCTTTTGCTTCATTTTGAACTACACCATGACCCTCTTTATAAAGTACACCAAGATTGTTAAAAGCTTCTAAGTGTCCACGTTTTGCAGCTTCTTCGTACCAAAATGCAGCTTCTGAGTAGTTTTGGATACAACCAAGCCCGCGTTCAAACATTAGTGCTACTTCGTACATAGCTTGGGGTACCTCTTTTATTGCCGCTTCTAAAAATAATTCATGTGCTTTAAATTGGTCATGTTGTACACCGCCTAGACCATTCATATATAAAACACCAAGATTAAAAAGGGCATATGGCTGTTTTGCCTCTGCACCTTTTGTGTAAAGTTCTAGTGCCTTTGCTTCATCTTTGTCGCATCCTTGAGCATTTTGGTACATAAATCCAAGAGATGTAAGTGCATCTGGATTGTCTGGTAATTTTGAGTAAAGTTCGAACGCTTTTTCAAAGTTACCGCTGTTATAAGCATTATGTGCTTCTTGTATCATTATTTTTCGTTTTCCGTTCTTATATTTTGTCTAAAAGTTGTTTGATTACCCTTTGCTTTAGCTTTGGCTTTTCTTATCTTCTCAAGTGCATCTTCTTTGTGGTCTAGATGCTCATCTCTTATCTTATGTTCTTCACCGCCGTCTACTTCGGGATCATACTCTACAACATCAGGTTTGTAGTCTGCAAATATATCTTTTTTGTCTTCTTTTGACATAAAAAACCTCTATTAATATTTCTATTTAGGCAAATTATACATTAAAATGATAAAATTCCATTTAATAAACTCTTGGGCGGATACTTAATGAATTATGATGTAATAGTAGTCGGTGGCGGTCATGCAGGTGTAGAAGCTGCACTCTCATCGGCTAGAATGGGTAACAAAACGATTTTAATCTCGATGCTTGCGGAAAATGTAGGTGCTACATCTTGTAACCCTGCTATAGGTGGGCTTGCAAAGGGGCATCTGGTACGTGAATTGGATGCACTTGGCGGTGAGATGGGACTTATAACAGATGAAGCAGGTATACAGTTTCGCATCCTTAACCATACAAAAGGTCCTGCCGTTCGTGGAAGTCGTGCCCAAATCGATATGGATAGATATAAAGTTATAGCTAGAAACAAGATATTAAATACTCCAAATTTAGATTTAATCCAAGAGTTAGCAGATTCGTTAATAGTAGAGAAGAATGAAGTAAAAGGTGTAAAAACAAATCTTTTAAATGAATACTTCGCCAAAAAAGTAATTATAACATCTGGGACTTTTTTAAACGGTCTAATACACATAGGTGAAATTAAACAGGAGGGTGGTCGTTTTGGTGAGCAGACATCAAAAGGTCTGAGTGCATCTCTTAGAGAGTGTGGATTAGCAATGGATAGACTAAAAACGGGTACATGTGCTCGTATTGACAGTTCATCTATCGATTTTTCGGTTATGGAAGAACAAGGTGGTGATGAAGTTCCAAGTCCGTTTTCATTTCGTACAAACAGAGATGAATTTGCCAAAACTAAAAAACAGATACCATGTTTTATAGCTTATACGAATGAGACTACGCATGAGATAATTGAGTCAAACTTTTACCGTGCACCACTTTTCACAGGTCAAATAGAGGGTACAGGTCCTAGATATTGTCCATCCATAGAGGATAAGATAAACCGTTTTAGAGATAAAGACAGACATCATCTTTTCATAGAACCTCAAACTATGGAAAACACCGAATGTTATATAAACGGCATGTCTACATCACTACCACCTGAGGTTCAACAACAGATGATACATTCAGTTAAAGGGATGGAGAATGCAAAGATTGTACGTTACGGGTATGCTATTGAGTATGACTTTGTAGACCCTCGCGAATTGAAACACTCTCTTGAGACTAAAAAAATCAAAGGTCTTTATTTAGCAGGTCAGATAAACGGAACTACCGGTTATGAAGAAGCTGCAGCACAAGGACTTATGGCAGGAATAAATGCATCTCTTAGCATCCAAGGCAAGGATGCATTAGTACTTCGCCGTGATGAAGCGTATATAGGTGTTTTAATAGATGATTTGGTAACCAAGGGGACTAAAGAGCCATATCGTATGTTTACATCTCGTGCAGAATATAGACTACTACTACGTGAAGAATCAGCTGATACAAGACTTAGCCATTATGGGCATGAACTTGGGCTTTTAAGTGATGAGGTTTATGAGAAAGTAAAACTTAAAAACAAGCAGATAAAAGAGGGCGCTTTGCTTTTAGAAGAGACAAAATTCACGCCAAATAAAGAGTTTAACGCAAAACTTGAAGAAATGGGTGAAGAGGTTATAAAAGATGTTCAATCAGCTCAGCAATTGGTAGCGAGAAAAACTTTTGATGTAGATAAGATGCTAAAGCTAGTTCCAGAACTCTCAGAGCTCGACCCTTATATAAAAGAAGAAATTTTAGTAGAGGGAAAATATGCTCGTTACATTGAAAAACAGGCACAAGAGATACAAAGAATGAAAAAATATCTCAAAATTGCTATCCCTGAAGAGTTTGATTTTACGATAGTAAGCGGACTTAGCAAAGAGATTCAGGAAAAACTGGCACAGTTTAATCCACCTACTTTACAAGCTGCATCTAACATAAGTGGTATTACTCCCGCCGCTATAGAAATACTGCATATATATATAAAAATGGCTGCAAAAAACAAGAAAGTTTGATAATCGACAATAAAGATTGATAATATGCATAATAAAGTTTGAGAATGGAATTGGAATAGATGGCGAAACATAAAAGAATTGTTCCGGAGTTTATGTTAGATAACCCGAACGATACTTTTATGTTCTTAATGCCATTTAGTCTCAAACCTGATAAGGAAGACACCGGCAATAGTTATTTTGAAGTTGCTGTTAAAAACCTAACTACAAAAGAATACTTTACAACTAACATCTCACCAGAAGTATTTTTCACACGTTATAAATTGCACAGAGCCTATAAGAATGCTAAGCTAGATAAGAAAGCAAATAAGTATTTAAAAACCGAAAAATTAACCTATAAGATAGATACTAAGCTACCTAAAGAGCAATACAACACCACATTAGGAAAATGCTTAGATAAAAGTTTGATAGGGCAATTGTTAAACTATAGTCATAAATATATGAAAGAAGCTCAACAAACATCTTGTTGCGTAATTAAGATTGGTGAACATATGGATCTGGTTATTCCCCATTCTGTAATAGCTATATATTATTACTACAGGTCAACTACTCTAAGAGAAGCTACGTTGAGGTCTGATTTGGAAAATTTATATTATGGTTATGATTGCAATCCAAACGATGCTTCAATAATTGTTCCAAACTATGTGACTGAGGATGAAACTCCATTTATTCATAGGTTCTTATGTCAAAGCAACGCATCAGAAAACTTTGGAAAAATAGGTGAATATATTTATAGTTATATAAGATGGTTTAAAGATAAAAATTGGGAAAAAGAACCAGATAAGATACCTATAAAAGCAAAGTTTCCTGTAGAAGATGAGTTTTCAATAACGGCAAGAGTTAGCAGTTTATCTGATAAAGGACGACTGTATATATATTTTCATGAGATATTAGATGATGACTCAGATATTGGATTTAATAAGTTTACTACTTTTTTTCAGGGTAAAAAAATAATAACAGATACAGATGACGTAGATAGTTTACCTACTGTTCCGATAAAAGAGCCATCTGAAACCTCTGAGCGTTTAAAATCTAGTCATGCAAACAAAAGCTATAAACAAAATAGAGTGACAAGCAGTCGAAAAAATAAATGCAGCAGTTTAGCCAATATAGATATGTCAACCGATAAGATAACCGATAAAGAAGTACTAGAAAAATTAAAAATAATGGAAGAAAAAGCATCTAATGAA
>JAPHSI010000264.1 GCA_026193155.1 Sulfurimonadaceae bacterium
TATATGAGTACTATCAGCTTGCTTGGACTGCCAATGCCGTATCTATAGAAGATGATGGAAAAGGTAACGACACCTATGACTTAGTTTTTTATTATGATTATCAACCATGGCGTGGAGAAAGTTATACAGATGGTAAAAGTTCTATTATAATGGAAAATGTACCGACATTTCAGTTCCGAGCAGTCGGATCTATGATAAAAATTCAGGTATGTGTTAAAAGTGATTTAATAAATAATCAACAAGGGTATGCACTATGCAAAGAAAAAACCGTGTTTTAGTGCCCATAAAATCTTCTATAAAGAACATTTTTAAAAGAAAAATGTTTACTGAAAGAAGAAATAATTTTAGGGGTAGCAATAATATTGGCAATCGTTCGGCTTTTGCAATGATAATGGCTGTAGGTGTAATTATTATAGTAGCTACAATCATGCTTTTATCTTTAAACACTACTGCATTAACCTCAAAAAGAACTGTAGATTTATATCTTTATGAACAAGCTGAACTACATACAAAAAGTGCTATTGAGTACGCACTGTATAAAATTGCTAGAGATGGTTGTCAAAATGACTTATCTATAGAGAATTTAGATGGCATGTATGATATAAATATTAGTATGCAATACATTGGTACTTCTGCATCCGGATGCACAGACTATATTAATAATCTTAACACACCTGAACAAAACGGTTCAGTTATGATGGATGTTACGGTTAGTGTTCCTACATCTGTAACAGGAGCTGAGCCAATAAGGTTTTTTAGAAGAACTATACAAAAACTATGATATAATTCGCGACTTAAAAATTTCAAAAGGATATATTTATGAATATCTCCCTAACTGGTAGACATTTAGAATTAACTGATGCTATAAAAGCGCATATGACTTCTTCTCTAGAGACTCTAAACAAGTACAATATGGGTATTACAAGTGTAAATGTTATTGCTTCTGCACAAACAAAAAAGGGTAAAGAACACTCAATGGTTGAGTTTGTTATCACAATGGCTGGTAAAAACTCTGTAATAATAAAACAAAATGATGATGACTTATATGCTGCAATCGATATTGCTATAGAGCGTGCTCAAAAAGCACTTCGCCGTATGCATGACAAAGAAGTTGATCATCATAAAGTTGGCTTAAATACGATAAAAGCTGAAGATGTAGATGTAAAAGAAACAGCAGAAGCTATGGAAGATGAAATTGTTCCTGTTGAACTTGACTTATACAAACCTCGTGAAGTTGAAGATGTATTAAATGACTTAAAAGAAAGTAACAATAAAATGTTTGAAATCTTTATGGATAACGATCAAAAAACTCGCGTTCTTTATAAAAGAAACGATGGTAAATTTGGGTTATATTAGAATTTATCCCACAAAGGAACAATTCCCTTTGTTCCGCTTAGGCCGCTGAGGCACTTGCCTTTAACGTGAGCGTATGGATGATTTTTTAAAATTATCACGGAAGCTCACAATAGAGTTAAAGGTACTCGGCTAAACAATTAAATCTTTTTTTACAACTGAAACTATGCTTTCATCCTCAGCTAAATCAATCCATTTAAACTGAGAGCCACTCTGATTTACACCTTTTAGTAAATCCCCGCTTTTTCTATATTTCAAATCCATATTTGCTATATCAAAACCACTTGTAGTATGACAAAACTCATCTAGTCTATCAGAGCTTGAATTATTTGTATAAAGATAACAATACCCTTTTAATCCTGTTCTGCTGACACGTCCGCGAAGTTGGTGCAAGGTTGATAGACCTAATCGTTCTGCCCCTACTATTACAACCGTACTAAGACGTGGCAAAGATATACCAACCTCAACAACCGTTGTAGCTATTAATATATTTCCATCCTGTGCAAAGTCTAAAAGTACCTGCTCTTTTTCTTTATCTTTTCCATGAGTCACATATACACCGTCAAAATTTTTCTCCCAATAAGACCTAGCCTCATCTATACTTTGGTACTCTAAAACTTCACTTTGCTCTACCAAAGGATAAACCAAAAGAACCTGATTATTTTTACTTATCTCACTTTTTATGTGTTCTAGCAACACTTTAAAATCTTTTCTATGTATAACTTTGCTTGTTATATCTTTTTTAAAAGGGGTAGATGTTATTAGGCTCACATCTATATGTGCCGTTTCAATCATAGCTTGTGTACGTGGTATAGGCGTTGCTGAAAACTGCAGGAAATGAGGTTTCTTATCTCCACTGCTAACAAGTTTTTCTAACATATTTCTCTGCTGAGTCCCAAAACGATGTTGTTCATCCACCATAACCAAACTTGCTTTTGGCAATTCTCTATATAATAAAGCATGTGTACCTATAATCAGATCATACCCACTCAAATCAAACTTCTTGGTTTTGTTTGTAACTAGTGTTATTTTTGCTTCTAGCAGATACTTTTTTGCTTCTTCATAAAGTTGATTTGCGAGGATTGTTGTAGGAGACATAAGAATCGAGCAATTTGGCATATTCATATATGCAGATGCAAGTATAACCATTGTTTTTCCACTACCTACATCTCCTACTACCATCCTTTTTGCCGCTACATCTTTTGAGATGTCAGTTTTTATATCTTCAATAGCCTCTATTTGTTTTTGTGTTAATTCAAAAGGGAGAGTATTAGCCCAAACTTTATAATCATTTGAAGTTGATGATAATGATTCAAAATATCTTCTTTTAGCACTAAGCTGCTTCATATATATAAAAAGTTCCGTATATTTTAGTGCATCTATCGTTGCTTTATTCAACTCTTTAGGAGGTATAGATTCTGGAAAATGGAGCTTTAATATCTCTTGTGCAATATCCTCTTTTAAACCATCTTCTAAGAGATTCTTTAAATTAAGATTTTTTTGTATCAACTTTTGCAAAACATCACTTCGCAGTTTAGCTTTATATTTTGGAATAATTGAACCTATTTGTGAGATTTTTTTGGGCATGGTCATAGAGCACTTACCCATTTTACACTCGCACATCCCATAAAAGTAATCTCTCTCACCTACTTTAAATTGGTGCATCATATATGGTCGAGGACGAAAAAGCACACCTTGGATAGTATGTCCAAAATTGTGTGCATAAAAAGTTATCTGAATTGAATTTGGAGCACGATAAACTGATTCTACAGTTGCATCTATCACTTGTGATGAATGTTGTATTAGCCTATCATTTATCCTATGGTCTTCGTATGAATTTGGTATGATTAAAGCAA
>JAPHSI010000250.1 GCA_026193155.1 Sulfurimonadaceae bacterium
GGTGCATAAAAAAATGTAAGCCACTGGAAAAACCACTCTTGGGCATATGTCAACTCACCTATAAAAATACGGTGTGCCACAGAAGCAATATAACCCACAAGCGGAATAATCCAAAGTATGTGAAGCCTTGGTTTTAACTCCTCTTTTGCATAAAGTTTTATCATTAGATAAAAAAGTGGAATAAGCGTAAAACTCATACCCAAAGTGTTATCCCCGTGAGGACCTGTTATAGTAGCTTCAACCTGACCGATTACAGGATTCATTAAAATTATAAGCGCTATCGGAGCCGAGAATAAAACAGCCTTTGATACTTTTACCCATAGGGGTTGAATTTTATACTGTTTGATGGTTTTAAAAATAGCTATTATGTAGAAAATTCCTGAAGCTGCAAGGATAAAGTTAAGCTCATACGCAAAATCATAAAAAGCAAGACCACGTTGAGCTCCTAAAAGTATAGAAATTCCTGCCATAAATAAGAACAGATGCCATAGGAAAAAATAGTTTTTCAAATACCTCGCGGCATCGTCAAGGTTTAAACCATCTTTTGCAAAAAGTGCAAAAGGAAGCAGAGACAAAGCAAGCATAATAGGTCCATATAGCATAAGTGTAATATGCAGACTTCTTGTCGTGAGAGGATTTAAAAGAGTATCTGAAAATAGTGAAAATCCAAGAAGTTGTGCCGCATATATAGCACCGACCAAAATGGATATAAAAAATATCCAAGTCCACGTGGGTATAGTTTTTTGTATTAGATTATTAAAGTTTTCCATCAATCATCTTTATAGTTTTTGTCGCATATTTTTCAATAGCCAAGTCATGAGAGGCTACTACTACGGTTGTGCCTGCATCTGAAGCAGTTTTTAAAAGCTCATATACCAAAGTTGAGTTTTTAGAATCCAAACTCCCTGTCGGCTCATCTGCAAATATAATTTTTGGCTTGTTTATAAGGCTACGTGCAAGTGCTACGCGTTGACGTTGTCCACCTGAGATTTCATTTGGATATCTCTTTGCCAGCTCTAATATTCCAAGCTTTTGTAAAAGAGGATTTATATCTTTTTTGTATTCATCTTTTGCCGCAAGTTCAATGTTTTCATAAACATTTAGATAGTTTATAAGAAAATGAAACTGAAAAACAAAACCGATATTTTCCTGTCTGAAATTATCTATATTTTTGATTTCCTCTACATTTACTTTGTCTATAAAAAGCTTTCCTTCACTCGGTTTTAAGAGGGTTGAGAGAATTGATAAGAGGGTTGATTTTCCACTTCCGCTCTCGCCCGATAAAAATAAAAATTCTCCCGAATCTATATTTAGTGAAATATTGTGAAGGACTTGTTCTGTCTTGACATAGAAGTGAGATATATTTTTTAACTCTATCATGCACATCCTTGGTTTATTAGAATAATAGGATCAGTTTTAGAAGCTATATAAGCAGGAAGGATTGAACCTGCAATAGCCATGGATATGGTAGATATAAATACATAAAAAGCGGTATTAAAATCGATAGAGCCGTTTACGTAACCCTGCAAGGTTTCTATATGTGGAATCAACTCTAAGATAGAAACACTTAAAATCAGGGCAAAACTATATGCAGTAATACTCATTATAACACTCTCAAAAAAAAGATTTTTAATAATAAAAAACCTACTTTTTCCAAGTGCACGCATAATTCCAAACTCCTCTTTACGTGAATTAACTATCATACTCATAACAGATGCTATCCCCATAAGTCCCATTATATATGCGAGGGATGATATAACAAGAGATGAGTTCTCAATTATCTTAAACTGGTTGTATTCATCAACAAAACTTTGCGTTGTTTTTACCTCTATATCTTCACTCATTTTTGAGATTTGTGTCTTTAACTCATCTGTTTGATTTGGGTTTTTAGATGAGACAAGTATAAATGAGGCTGAACGATTAAAAAGTTTACCCGAATCTTCAATATTCATAACGACACCGCCCTCTTCAAAACCTATCTCACTTGAGAACTCTCCCGATATTTTAAAATGCTTATTACCTATTTTGACATTTTCTGTAAAAATCTGTTTGGCGATATTTTGACCTAGTATAACCTCGCCTTGTTTTGGATAACTTCCTTTAGCTAGTTTGTAATGATTTAGATGGTTTTGTGTAACACCATAAATTCCTGCTATTGGGATTCTTCCAACTGGAGA
>JAPHSI010000193.1 GCA_026193155.1 Sulfurimonadaceae bacterium
ACATCACTTGTATCTTCTGTTACTGCTTCTGTTGTTGACTCGGGAGTTGTAGATTCTGCAGTTGCATCTGCTGTATTTTCATCAACAGTATTTTCAGCTAATGCATCCGTAGTTGTTTCAGGAGTTGTAGATTCATCTGCTGCTTGAGTATTAACTATGCCATCAATAGTATCCTCTTCAACTTCATATCTAGTATCTTCATCAACCGTCGTCTCAGGCGTAGGAGGAGTTGTATCTTCACTTGTCGTATCTTCTGGAGTATTAGGTATTGTGTCTTCAGGAGTTGTATCTTCTGCTGAAGTATCTGTAAAATCTACAGCAACTTCTTCATTTTTATCTTTTTCATCTTCTTTTTGTTCTGCGCCAATCTCATCTTCACCATCGAACTTAGTATTACGTAATCCAGCTTTCACATCTGTGGCAGCTCCATTAAAGTCAGCAAAGTCAGCCTCACCACCTCCAGAAGATTCTACAGCTTCTTCTTCACCTGCCGCTGTTTCAATATCATCTATATCAAGTTCTTCACCGTATTCTTCTACTAAATCTTTAATAGCTTCATTCTTAGTAACTACTTCGGGCTCTGCAAAACCAGGTTGTGTTAACATAGCATCAAACAACTGTTCCTGATTTCCAATGACAACTACATCACTGCCATCTGCCAAAGAGATGATTACACTATCGATGCCACTGTTAGAATCTGCACCTACAATAGATTCACCTTCTAGTATTTCATAACCCTGCGTTACTTCACGTAAAGAACCGTCTTCAGACTTGATGTAGAACTTACCACCGTCTATGTTTGTTATTTTTCCTATTACAGTTGACATGATGAACTCCTAAAAGTTTTATTTTATTATGTAATTATATTTTGATTATGGGAAAGAAGTATATTGTACCTGAGTACAATTATATTCTGGTATAGAAAAAATAGTATAATGCTTTTTTTTAAATCACAGGAATAAGAAATATAATGAAAATTAAAGAAGCAATAATTTCACTTGACATTATGCCAAGAGAAACTTACGATAAGTTTAGTAAGTTTTCCAAATTACAAAATGTAAATCCTGATGAAATATGGAAACATTACCCATCAACAGGACTTAATAACTATAACCCAAAAACAATGGTTTTAGAAGCTTCAATAATAGAAAGCTATCTTTTACTTGATTACCTAAAACAAAATAAAATAAAAGCTCGTCTTTGGTATAACAATCCACTTTTTATACACAACGAAAAACTATTTAGAATAAAGGGAGATGAAGTTATTGAGGAAAATATAGAAAATCTTTATTTTGTATCACTTCGTGAAGCACTATCTCACCCATTTTTTAGAATACTAAAAATTATTCTTGAAGCAAAAGGCGGAGCTTTAGTAAAACCAAATATGCAGACTATGGAAAATGCAGGGTGTATGAATAAGTTTTATGCCAAAAGAGAACTATATAGTAAAAGAGAAAAATACCTTGGAGATGTAATAATACCTTTTAATATAACCCAGCGTGACCATAAAGCTTTTATGAAATATGTACAAGATAATCTAGGTGATAAAATAGTCCTTAAAAAGGACTGCGTACAAGAGGGAAAAGGTGTTATATTTAAAGACCTTTCACGTGATAACCAGATGCAAAGCATATCTAAAATACTTAATTCACATAAAGCAAAAGACAGAGAGGTACTTATATCTAAAGCATATGATATCGAGCGTGAATACCGCTGCTACTTTACACAACACGGAGATAAAAAAACTGTTTATTCCATTAAACAGAGAGTTAAC
Organism: Sulfurimonadaceae bacterium; assembly: GCA_026193155.1. GTDB lineage: Bacteria > Campylobacterota > Campylobacteria > Campylobacterales > Sulfurimonadaceae > Sulfurimonas. The sequence continues at coordinate 1,775 of JAPHSI010000193.1, forward strand.
CACGAGGATATCGATGTATTTGATAAAGATGATATAACTATATATAAAAATATTTCCGTAAAATGGCATGAAGTTAAAACAGATTCTGATGTGTTTAAGTTTGGTAGTGAACTCACAAAAGAGATGTTATCACTTATGAGTTTTGATACCGGATGTTTGGAGTTTGCCCAAACAACTACAGGTCAGATAGTATTTTTTGAAGTTAACCAGATGGCAGGTCCTCTTCCTTTTGCAGGTGAAGATACAAAAAATATGACAAAATATTACCACAGTATATTTGATAATATGTTCAAAGATAAATAGATGCAAGAAGACTTTATTTTTGAACTGGACAATAAACTAGCACAAGAGCTACAAGCCTATACCGAGATACTTAAAAAAGATG
>JAPHSI010000199.1 GCA_026193155.1 Sulfurimonadaceae bacterium
AATTATAATTATTTTAAGATATATAAGTTAGAATTTCATATAATAAAAAAGGATGTAACTATATGCAAAAAACTATACTTATGGAAAAATACCCTGTAAATTCAATTGAACTACAAAAGAGTGAAATTTCTCAACAAAATGTTGATGAGATAATAGATTATTTTAAAAGCAAAGTTGACTCACACCCTGTATCTACATTTATATCTATTTTTAATCATTTCGAACATACAAAATCACTTAACGGCGAGATAAATGAAGATATTTTAGATGCAAAAAATATAGTATTTTGTTTTGGGGCAGCCTTACCAAATACAAAGATTTTGGCTGCAAGACCAAGAAGTATAGGTGTAGCTGAACTTGAAGACAAGTTTACAATAGATTTTATAGATGCTCCAAAAGAAAGTCTAACTGAAGTTATGGCTACTTGGTGTAAAGAATTAAAAACTGCATAGTATAGTACTTAGCTAGTAATATCAGGAAAATTATTTATCATATCATCATATGTTTTATATTTTTTTAGAGCTTCTATGACTTCTTTTAGGGGTTCTGAATATAATTCGCTAATGTCAAATTCATTTTCTCCTATCTCAAATGCAAGTTGCTCAAAAGGTGGTGTAAACTGTGCATCTACTCCATCCTTGTTTCCTCTTGCATCTATGCGATACCAACCATAATCTTTTAGATAGACCGCGTTTAGACCATGCAGGCAGTATTTATTTTCAATATATTCATCACATTTTAAACGCTGATAACAAAAAGCAGTCGGTATACCGTTAGCACGTAAAAATGCGGCAAGTAAAATAGATTTGGAATAGCACCAACCAGTACCTTCTCTTAAAACATCACTTGCTTTTAAAGTTGTAATATTGTCTTTATAATCACCTGTATGTCTAATCTCATCTCTGACAAAAGTAAAACATTTTTTTGCTATTTCTTCATCACTATATGCTCCCATAGCTATAAATTCAGCTAAGGATTTAACCTTTGGATGCGAAAAATCAACATACTCACTTTCTTCTAAATATTCTTCCATCATAGAACCTATACTACTTTTAAAAAGTTTTTCTCAAAATCATCACTTGACTGAGGTTTACCATATAAATATCCTTGAATATATTTACAGCCGTTTTCAACTAAGAACTTACTTTGTTCATCAGTTTCCACACCCTCTGCTATAACAGTTAAATTCAAGCTTTTACATAAAGCAATAATAGCTCTTATAATAGCTACATCTTCTTGATCTTTGGGTACATCGTCTACAAATGATTTATCTATTTTTAATTTATCAATTGGCAGATGTTTAAGATGAGACAACGAAGAATAACCTGTTCCAAAATCATCAATCGATATTCTAATACCTAAATCATTTATCTCTTTTAGTATATATATTGATTCTTCATAATTACTCATAATTTGACTCTCTGTAACTTCAAGCTCAAGCCATTGTGCTTTACAACCTGTTTCATGTAAGTTATTCTTTAACATAAAAATAAAATTTTCATGATGAAGATGCTTTATAGATAGGTTTAAAGATAAAACACCGGGATTATAACCTTGTTGATTCCAAACAAGCATCTGTTTCATAGCAGTTTTCATTACCCACTGATCAATATCTATAATCATACCAATTTCCTCGGCAAGAGGTAAGAACTCTAATGGTGCTATATATCCATCTTCCGGATGGCGCCATCTTATTAGTGCTTCCATCCCAATTTGCTCATTTGTATTTGCATTGAATTGTGGTTGATAATATACTTCAAATTCATTATGTTCAAGTGCGAAATCAAGACTTTGCTTCATCTTTATTCTATGAAAACTATAGTTACTCATATCTTCAGAATAAAATTGATAATTATCTTTACCTGCACTTTTTGCTTTATACATAGCTATATCGGAATACTTAATTAAGTTTGATTTGTTTGTAGAATCTTTTGGATAAAGACTAATACCGATACTCGTAGATACTTTGAAAATATTTTCATCAATTTTGATTGGTTCTTTAATAATATCTATTATTTTATCTGCTACTAAAGTAGCTGAATTTATATCATTCAATTCTTCTAAAATAATAGTAAACTCATCTCCTCCAAGTCTTGCAAATGTGTCTTCTTTTCTAAGAACAGAAGTAATCCTATTTACAACAATTTTTAAGATTTCATCTCCAACATCATGTCCAAAGGAGTCATTGATATATTTAAATTCATCCAAGTCTATATAAAATAATGCAAATTTATCTTTATTTCGCTCAGCTTTAATAATAGCCTGCTCTATTCTGTTCTTAAATAAGACCCTGTTTGGTATCTGCGTCAAAGTATCATAATGTGCTAAATTTTCAAGTAATAGTTTTTGTTCTTCTAGTTTATTTGTACGATTTTCAATCTTATCTGCCATGAAATTAAGTGCAATAGAGAGAGTATTAAACTCTGTAGTTGTATTTTTATCTTCAACACGTGCAGAATAATCACCACCACTTATTTTATTTGCAACTTCAACAACTGTTTTAATAGAATTAGCAATATTTCTTGATAAAAAAGTTAGAATTAAAAAAGTAATTATTATGATTATAATACTTACTTTTTTATTTACAGCCAAAGAATTACTTACATCTTCATTAATAACACTTACTGGGATAGAAGCTATAACCTTCCATCCTAGAACTTCACTTATCCCAAAGCTTGAAACTTTGTCAAATGCGGCAATAACCTTTTCATTTTCAAAATCTATAAATGAAAAGATATTATCATCTAATTTATTTGTAGTATTTAATTTTTGCATATCAAGATATTTTTTTTGTATCTTATCTGTACTTATTATAATATTATTATTTTTATCAACCACATATACGGGTTTATCTCCACTGACTTCATCTTCAAAATTGGATAATAACAACTCTATATTTTTTACATTTATCTCGATAGCTAAAAAGTAGTTATGTCTAACAACTTTTTTTAACATATATATATATGCTTCTTCATTTTTAAAAATAAGTTCAGATAAGATTGTGTCTTTCATATCAGAATTTTTATAATTATTTAAAATATTATTTAACTCTGGTGTAACATTTTTTTTACTACTTATTACGATATTTCCATCAAGATCTAAAAGTAAAATAGAATTCACATCATTTTTTTTTGCAACAAAACGATTAAATTGTTTTTGCATAACCTTGTAATTTTTGATATTTAACCATTCTCCAACACCATTTGAAATTATGTTTAAGTCAGATAATCTGTGAGAGATAGATTGGTTGATAAGTAAAGTTGTTAATTCAGTTTTATGTTTCAATTCTTTTGCATAAGTTAATTGTAGTGTTTTACTACTTTGTTCAAAACTTATATATTGGTATATAAAAAGTGGAACTACAGATATAAAAACACCTGCAAAAAATAATTTGGTCATTAGAGAGAACATTGATTTTAAGATACCCTTTTTTACTTTTTCATATAATTTATAAATATTTTAGTAGATTGTAACATAAATCAAGAAAAAAATTGCTACTATATAAGGGAAAAGTAATTTTAAAACATAAGGGAAAATTAAAATGAATAAATTTGTTTTGCCGTTTTTGCTAATAATGTTCTCTTCATTATATGGAGACTGGACAGATAAAGTAACAATTAACGGTTACTTTAATTTTGAATTTGAAGAACAGATTAATGGTCAAAAACACTCTCGCATTGATGAATATGGATCGTTTGATTCAGATATGTTAGACATTGTTTTAAATGTTCATCCAACAGATCGCCTGCGTCTTGCAGTTGATTTTACTTGGGAACATGGTAGCCAGACAGAGGAAGGTAAGGGAAATGTAGGTTATGAATATGCTTTTGCAGAATATATACTAAGTGATAAACTTAGAATTCGTGCAGGAAAAA
>JAPHSI010000227.1 GCA_026193155.1 Sulfurimonadaceae bacterium
GACAGATGCTCGTATATATTCATCGTTCATTATGATTTTACGCTCTTTACCATCTGTTACAACATCAATCTTTTGACCGTATCTGCCTTTAAAGGAAGGCCCTATTACGGTAGAACCGTCTGTACTGTGACAAGCTACACAACCCAATGTCTTGTAAAGAACTTCACCTGCATCTGTAGGTGCACTTTTGTCATGGGGGCTGAGTTTATTGCTGTTGTACCACTCATCAAAAAGTTTTTTCTCCATTACTTCTACTTTAGAGAGCATACTGGAGTGTCCGGTTCCGCAGTATTCTGCACATTGTATATCGTAACGACCTATTTTTGTAGCGTTAAACCAAAGTCGGCTGTTGACACCTGGTACTACATCCTCTTTTACACGAAATGCGGGGACGTAAAAACTATGCAGTACGTCGTTTGTAGGTGCATGTAAACGCAGTATGATATTTTCACCCATCGGTACATAAAGTTCTGTACTTTTTTTCCCATTTGGGTATGTAAAGGTCCATGACCAGCGTTTACCGAGCACATCTACCTCAAATGCATTCTTCGGCATGGTACGGAGTTCTCTAAAAGCGGTATATCCGTAGTAAAAGATTATAAAAAGCAGTATAGTGGGTATTACGGTCCAAGCGATTTCCAGTGGAGTATGGTGTTTTATGTTTTTTATGTCCTTAGCTTCTACCTTGCTATGGTGATAACGAAAAATAAAAAATACAATAAGCCCCACCACAAGTACGAACATAGCTACGGATATTCCTACACTTATCCAAAAAGCCTGGTCTACATCGGCTGCAAATGAAGATACGTCTTGGTTAAAACCTTCTAACATAATATCTCCTTTATAAATGTGTTACGTCTATACCGACAATGACAAAGAAAATAAGCAGTATTATCAAAGCCATCAGGACATAGCTTTTTAAGTATGCTTTTTCACTTCTCAGATGCATATATATCGCACCGATAAGCCATATTTTCATCATACTTATCAGTAGCTGTACTATAGCTGTTTTATCAGGTGTCATGTGGTAAAAAACAGGCTGCATAAAAGTTAAGAGTGTAAGCAAAAGCAAGCCAAATAAAACTTTTGTATATATAGCTATAGAGTATTTCATCTCAGACTCCTATCATATAAAAAAGTGGAAACAGAACAATCCATATCAGATGCACAAAATCCCAATATAGAGTTACGTTTTTCATAACAATGGTATGATCTTCTCTTATCCCGCCCGAGCGAATAAGAAGCAAAACCCAAGTCATAAGGGCAATACCCCCGATTATATGAAGTCCGTGAAGTCCCGTCATAACAAAATACAGACCAAAAAACAGTATCTCACCTTTGTCTTTTTTTAGAAGTATTTCAGATCCGGGGTAGATGCCTTGAGTTATATCCACACTCCACTCCGAAGCTTTGATAGCTAAAAATATAACTGCCATCAATAGGGTTATACCGACTAAGATAGCCGATAGTTTTGTTTTTCCCTGACGCATCATTATAGATGCCACGCCCATTGTGTATGTGCTTACTAGTAAGATTACCGTGTTTATTCCTCCAAGCCAGATATTTAGTTCAGATGAAGCTGAGGCAAACACTTCCATATTACGATAAAAGTAGATGGCAAAAATCAAAAAAAGAGCACCAAACATCATCCCTTCAGTAAATAAAAATATCCAAAACCCAAACTTTTCACCATTGTAATCATCTTTATAGTCAGATACTGGATGCCCTTTGCCTTGCACGTCATAAGCTAGTTCATTTTCCATCAGTGAATCCTCCTAAAGTTCTCATCAAATTTCACTACCGCTTCACCTTTTTCATACTCATACGGGTCAAAATCTACATAAGGTATTTTTGAAAAGTTTTCAAGCGGAGGCGGGGATGGTATGTGCCATTCCAAAGTGGTTCCGTTCCATGGATTTGCACCTGCTTTTTTACCCTCTTTGACTCCTTTGTAAAAATTGTATAAGACAAATAAGAGCCCGGATGCTACAAGAACTGCTCCAATCCCCGCTATTTGATGGTAGATGCTAAATGTAGGAAGATAATCAAAATAACGTCTTGGATTACCTAAAAAACCTGCTATAAACATAGGAAACCAGAGCATGTTAAAGCCTACAAACATCAGTATAAATGCGATTCGTCCCCGAACTTCATCATAAAGTTTTCCGGTTATCTTTGGATACCAGTAGTGTAGACCTCCGATAAACATAAATATAACTCCGCCGAGTATAGTGTAGTGAAAATGTGCTACTACAAAATATGTATCGTGAAGGTGTATGTCCGTACCCAAGGCACCAAGGACTACCCCTGTAAGACCGCCTATAGTGAAGTTTATGATGCTTCCAAGAATCCAAAGCATTGGAGTGGCAAGTATTATAGAACCTTTATAAAGTGTTGCAATCCAGTCAAATATTTTTACCCCCGTAGGTATTGCTACTAAGAAGGTTAAAAAGGAAAATATTATACGTGCCAAGTCACTTATGCCAGAGGTAAACATATGATGTCCCCATACCAAATAACCTATACCTGCAATAGATGCAGAAGATAAAGCGATAGAACGGTAGCCAAAGATAGTACGTCTGCTAAATACGGGAAGCACCTCTGAGACAATCCCAAATCCAGGTAAAATCATAAGGTATACGGCAGGGTGTGAATATATCCAAAACAGATGCTCAAAAAGTATAGGATCTCCACCCTTTGTAGGATCAAATATACCTATGCCCAAAGTCCTCTCTAAAATAACCAGCAAAAGGGTAATCCCTACAACGGGAGTGGCAAGTACTTGAATCCAAGCCGTGGAATATAATCCCCAGACAAAAAGCGGCATTTTAAAAAAGTCCATACCGGGAGCTCGTAGGCGATGGATGGTTACTACAAAATTTATACCTGTTAAAATGGAAGAAAGCCCCAGTATAAATGCGGCACTAAGTGTAAAGATGACGCTTGTCTCTGTCTTTAAGCTATACGGTGCATAAAAGGTCCATCCCGTGTCTGCAAATCCATGAGCAGTCATAAGTGAAGAAAGAGCCGTAATAACACCAATTATGTAAAGCCACCACGACAATAGATTAAGACGGGGAAAGGATAAATCTCTGGCTCCAAGCATCAGAGGAAGCATAAAGTTTCCAAGTGCTGCGGCAATTCCCGGAACTACAAATAAAAATATCATCGTAACACCGTGAAAAGTAAAGGTTTGGTTATAAGTTTGTGCCTCTATTAACTGTTGTCCGGGAAAGAAAAGTTCTGCACGCATAGTCAGTGCAGCACCTACGGCAAAAAAGAAAAGGGTGAACATTACACCGCTGTATAAAAGTGCGATGCGTTTATGATCAACTGAGAATATCCATTGCAGTATCTTGCTTTTATGCTCTCCAAAAACTGTATGTGTCTCATCATAAAAACTACGATTCATCGGAACTTTTCTCCTTTGCAGTATTTTGTTTTCTTCCGCTTTTAAGCAGGTAGATAAAAAAACCGCCAAGTATCAAAGACATTAGAACTGCTCCAACCTTTTCAGCGGCAAAGACATAGGTCTTGTTTTTTGGATCAAATGCAAAACAAAAAAGTAAAGTCTTGGCTATGGTCGGTCTAACAGTACCTTTGGAAGCTTCCAGCATAGCCATTTGAATATCAAAGGGGAGTTGTTTTATACCGTTTAGATAACGGGTGATTTTTCCCTCAGGTGAGATAGCCACCAAAACGGCAGGGTGTGTGTACTGGACCATACCGTTTGGTGAATTTTCTTCTTTTTCATAAGAAAAACCTACACTTTGGGTGATTTTTTTTATATTTACTTCTTTTCCCGTAAGAAAACTCCATGCATCTGCATTAAAATTACGTCTCATGGCAGAGAGCAGTTCTTTCTTTTTATGCGCTGCATCTTCGCTAGTTTCATTAGGATTAAAACTAAGAGTTATAACTTTGTAATCTTTGTTTTCTTTTAGATTTACCATTTCAAGGTTTTTTGCAAGGTCTTGGAGTTGAGGTGTACAGATATGTGGACAACCAAAGTAGTTTAGGGTTAAGATAGCGGGTTTATTATCTAGTAGCTGTTTGAAAGTTACCGTGTTATTGTATTCATCTTTAAACTCTACGTTTAAAGGTATATATTCACCCGGATGTTCTTGTATGCCAAGTTTCCCATCAGCTGATAAAATTATAGAATATAACAATAGAGTAATAAGTACTCTTTTTAACGTACAAGTTGACATATTTCTATCTCCTCTCGTTAAATAACATTTACTTATGCTAAAAGAGTATGTTAACTCATAGTATTAAAAAATAATCTTATAAATTTTATTTAGTTTATATAGAAGATGTTTCTAATTTTCAACTTTTTTACGCCAAAATTGTACAGCAAGAGCTGTAATTACAATCAGTAGTCCCATTATAGATACGGCATAAAAAGTTCCGTTTGTACCGCCCGTGAAAGGTAAAGAACTTGTGTTCATACCAAAAAAACCTACAACTAAATTAAGTGGAAGAAAAATTGCAGATATTATAGTTAATATATATATCATCTTATTCATTTTATCATTAGATTTGGCATTGTAAAAACTGTAAAGATAATCTAACTTAGATAATTGAAGTGTAGCAGAACGCATGGTCCTCTCTATATGCTCATGTAAATCCATATAATGATTTATAGGAAAAGTCTCATTATGCTCATAATAATCTATAAAATTTTCTATAGTATTTGCCGTCTTTAATAGTATGCGTTCTATTCGTAAAATCTCTAGTTTTAACTCAAGCCATATATTCATAAAATTTTCTTTTATTTTATTCTCATATAACAGCTCTTCTATCTCCGATACTCTGTCTTGATATTTTATAAATGATTTTAACATTTTGTCTATATTTTTATCGAGTAATTTATACGGTTCGTCAAAACGACTCTTTAGCTCTTCAAATTCGTTTTTATTTTTATCATAAAAATAACTTTGCTCTTTTGTGATTATGAAGCCAAATGATTTTGCACTTAATTCATTAGTAATAACCGGTATGCGTATAATAAGCATATCATAGTCATCATTTTCATCAAAAATAGAAGGATGCAACTCATTTTTTAAATCTTCTAAGTGTAAAGAATCAATTAGTTTATTAACATTTTGCATATTTATACTTTATCGTTTTGTTTCATATTAACATCAAGCTGAGGAAATGGGATGCTGATATTGTTTGCTCTGAGAGCATCGTATATCAGTATTAAAAAATCAGACTTTAAAGGGATGTTTTTTTGTTTTGTATCCCTGTTTACCCATACAACTAGTTCCAAATCTACACTACTGCTGTTCATAAGAGTCATTCTCACCTCAGGCTTTTTATCTTCATCATTTTTTATATATGTTATATCACTTTTTTCAAGTGCATCTAATATTACTGTTCTAACATCTTCTATCTCTGTACCGTATGCTACGCCAAAAGGTATATGGAGTCTTCTTATTCTGTCTTCCAAAGTTAGGTTAATAACATTGTTTTGAATAAAAGAGGAGTTTGGGACAATAATATCTATGTTGTCAAATGTTTTGATGGTGGTTGAGCGTATACGCATATCGGTAACCGTACCGCTTAAAGTATCGCTTATCTCGATTATATCACCGATTCTGATTGTACGCTCAAACATTAAAATAATACCCGCTATCAAGTTTGATACAACCGTTTGCAGACCAAAACCTATACCAATAGATAATGCACCTGCTATAAGTGATAATGATTTTAAGTCTACACCCAAACTTCTAAATGCACTCATAAAGAAAATAAGAATAATTATGTAGTAACCTATATTTGATATAAGACGTATACTCATCATACTCATATCTTTATATTTTTGAGTAATTTTAGAAATCCATCTTTTATATATTACGCCAAGTAAAAAACCTACTATAATATATAGAAGGGCTTTAATAATATTAGTCAAAGAGATAGATTTTTCATTAAAAATAAAAAGAGACGAATCAAAAAACTCTTTTGTTTGTGAAATAAAATCTAAAGAAGCAAACAGCTGTGTGGATAAAACGAAAATAGCTAAAATCAAATACTTCATTATAAACCCTTTATTCAATAATCTCTTCATTGTTTAACTCATAAAATTCACTCTGCTCTATTGCATCTTCACCAAAGTATTCCATCTTTTTATCGGCTACTTCAAGATTTTTAAAATTAGCTATGTGAAATACTGCATCTCCTTCTTGAATAAGCGGGATTTCTGATTTTCCTATTATGATTCCATCAAAAGGAGAGAGTATTTCAAAACTCTCATCACCCAAAGGCTCATCTATATATGCAATGACTTCATTTTCATAAACAGTCTCACCCAGTGCTTTTATTGTCCTTAACATACCGCTCTCAACTGAACGAATCCACTTACTTGTTTTAGTTATTATAGGAGTCTTTGAGGTTTTTTTATGAGTCTTAGGCAACATCTCATTTGCTCTTAGAACATTTACAATGCCTTTGACACCTATGCGAATACTTTGCTCATCAAATCTAAGTGCTTCACCAGCTTCATACAACAGTATAGGTACGCCTTTTTCTTGTGCAACTGAGCGAAGTGAACCGTCTCTTAGTTCTGAGTGCAGAACTACGGGAGCTTCAAATGCTTTTGCCAGTCTAAAAGTATTTTCATCATCTATATTTGTTCTAATCTGAGGTAAATTTGATTTATGAATAGATGCAGTGTGAAGGTCTATACCAAGGGTACATCTACTAACAATCTCTTCAAAAAATATTTTTGCAACACGGCTTGCAAGTGAGCCTTTAGAACTACCCGGAAAACTTCTGTTTAAATCTCTTCTGTCGGGAAGATAACGCGAAAGATTCATCATACCGTATACATTCACAACAGGTACCAGAATCAAAGTACCTCTTAGTTTTTTGAGTATATTTAATTTTCTAAGTCTTCTTATAATCTCTATACCGTTAAGTTCATCACCATGAATGGCAGCACTTATAAAAACTGCGGGACCGTTTCTTCTACCACGGATTATTCTTACAGGTAGTTCGGTAGGGGTGTTATAAAGTTTTGGTAATTCAATATTTATTGTTGTGTTTGTTCCTCTTAAAATTTCATGACCACCTAAAACAAACTTTTCGCTCGGCACTTTAAGCTCCTATTGTATCTCTTTTGATTCTTTTTTTCTTTTTTGCATCTGATGATGGAGGGGTTACGTTTTTTTCTATGTAATCCATGATTTTACTTGCTATATCAAGTCCCGTTGATTTTTCAATCCCTTCAAGTCCTGGAGAAGAGTTTACCTCCATTACAAGCGGACCGCGTTTGGAGGGAATCATATCAACTCCGCATACTCCAAGTCCCATTGCTTTTGCGGCTGCTAGTGCAGTTGATTTTTCTTTTCTAGTTAGTTTGTGTGCAGTCGCACTACCGCCTTGATGTAGGTTTGAGCGAAAATCACCCTCGGCACCTTGACGCTTCATTGCACCTACTACTTCTCCGCCTACGACTAAAGCTCTAATATCGGCTCCGCCTGCTTCTTCTATAAATTCTTGAACAAGTAAGTTTACATCCATTCCGTAAAATGCATCTAGTACCGATTTTGCTGCTTTTTCTGTATCTACAAGGACTACACCGACCCCTTGTGTACCCTCTAAAATTTTAAGTACAAGAGGGGTTCCGCCACTTAGGGCTATTACATCTTTAGCACTTGATTTGTTTGATGCAAAAATAGTCTTTGGCATATCTACATCAAATTTTGAGAGAACCTGCAAGCTTCTTAGTTTATCCCTGCTTCTTTTTATTGCAAGGTTTCCAGATGTACTAAACACATCCATCATCTCGAAGTGTCTAACCATTGCCGTACCGTAAAAAGTCCTGCTAGCGCCTATTCTTGGTATTATTGCATCTGGTACTGGTAGCTCCTTACCTTTATAGTTGACTCTTAACTCTCCCTTCATAATCTCTATAGAGCATTTAAGGTAATCTATAACTTCTATATCCCAATTTCTCTCTTTGCCGGCTTCTAATAGTCTTTTTGTAGAGTATAACTCTGCATTTCTTGATAATATATATACTCTCATTTTTCTTCCTCTTTAGCAATATACTCTTGTGATACATCAACTAAAAATTTTCCACTTAAAAATTTTCTTCCTATTAACATGGGAAATTTCATATCAGCTCTATTTGTTAGAGATATAACTGTTTTATACTTTTTGCCAAAGAAATCTACAGTTACTTTTATTGATGGACGTGTTTGAAGTTCTCCGTTTGAACTTCTAACATTTTTAATTTTGTGTAGTGGCATTTTCATTTTTCTACCGTGATATGCTTCATGAACTTCATCGAGTAGTTTGAAATGAACAAAATTATCATCATCTATGTAGATGTCATCACAATGAAGGGCATTTGAATCTGCCCCGGTATCAACTTTTGCATCCAAGTCGTACAGGTCTAAGTCTATGATAGATACAAGCTCTTTTTTACCGATAATTTTTTTATTAATCATGTTTAATACTTTTTACAATATGTGTGAAAGTATTATATCTTTTTTTTCAATATTACCGGCAAGGTTAAGCTAGTAAATATTCAACTCTATTGCTAATTGTTTTACGCTTTTATATTCATCGTTGGATATTGATATGATATTTGGGATATTTAATCTGTTAAATGTATTTGTAGATATTTTAAATATACCTGCTTTTAGTTTCTTTTGAACATCTTTTGGAAGTTTTGGATTTATAGCGATTGGATGGCTTGGGTATTTATTTGTCTTGTGTAGAATAA
>JAPHSI010000135.1 GCA_026193155.1 Sulfurimonadaceae bacterium
AAAGCAACTTTCTTCATATTTCATCCTTTAAATTTGAATACAGCCCTTTTTAGGAACTATACCCATATCGGCCATAAGAAAATTTACTTTAATTATGACTGACGATTTATAATTTTTTGCAGTAAACATTACAGCATCGGAAGCTGTCTAGCAATCGCTGTTCCAACTTTTTATAATTAAAATCTATATTCGATGCCAAATAAAAGTGTATGAAGTGTTTTGTGTTGAAGTTTAGATGTATTACCTGCATCTTGTGTAAGGTTAGTCGCATGTTGCATAAACATACAATGGTATTGAACAAAAGGTGAAAAGTTTTTATATCCTTTATAAGTGATTCCAAGTTCAGTACCGTATAGTAATGACTCACTGTCATTATTTGAACCTGCACTGACTTCTTCTAGCGGGCTTGCATTCCAAGTTAAAGCACTAAGCCCCAAAGCTATACTAAACTGTGGAACAAAGTTTCCTAATTTTGCAAACTGATAACCTATAGAACCATAAATATTATCAAATACCAAATCTTTAGCATCCATACGCATGTAATTTAACGATACCTTTAAATCATCACTTATACTGTATGTACCTTTTAGTAAATAATTTATCCCACTGTTGTTTGGTTCATTTATAGTTACGGTACCTGAACTGATTACATGTGTAGATGGTGCTGTGGCATAACCAAGAGCTACTGCTAAAGAAAATTTACTTTTAACTTCTTCTTTAACCTGCTCGTCTGTCTCGCTTAAGACTACAAGAGGAATTTTTTCTGCCACTTTGGGCTCTATCTTTTTAGAAGGCTCAGGTTTAAGTGATAAACGGACAAGTCTTGCTCCGCTAAAATATCGCCTGACATTATTTAAAGCTATTCGTTGAGCATTTTTTGATTCATATGGACCTGAGTAAATAGTATAAATCTTCTCACCGTTAACAGATGCTGTCTTATACATTATTTTCATATTCATTTTGTTTAGTTTTGAATATGTGTAATCTAACCCGTATTTACTTTTTGCATCACCTACTTTTACATAAATATCCGCCCCGCAAAGCATTATAGGTAAAATAACAAAAAGTATTAATAATAATCTCATATAATATCCCTAAAAACTATAAGCACTCATCCCATATCGACCAAAAAAAAAATTTATTTAGTAAAATGTGGAATATTTTATGCTTTAATAATGATTACAAATAAAAAACTACTAGAGGATGCCATATTGAAAAGTATTATAAAGGTTTTAATAGTCAGTATTATTGCTTTTGTTTTTAATGCTTGCGGGGAATCTGATTCCAACTATGTGTATGACTCTAATTATGTCCAACCAACACCTACAAATGAGCAGATAAGCGGGATTGTCGTTGATGGTTATATAGAAAATGCAACCGTATGTTTAGATATAGATAACGATGCTGTATGTGATAGCACGGAACAATCAAGCACTACTGCTTCAAACGGTTCATTTGGCTTTGATAAACCATCATTGTTCGAAAACTCTTTAGTTACAATATTAGCTTATGGAGGGACTGATACATCAACCGACAAAAGCTTTCATGAAACATTTCAAACTATTTTAGAGACCTCAATACTTGATGAGAACGAAACATATATAATGTCTCCTCTTACTGATTTAGTAGCACACTATTACAATCTATACGATGGTAATGGAGCAGCTGCATTAAGTGATGCAAAAAGTGCTATAGCAAGCTTACTTGGCATAACCGAAGGGCAGATAGATACAGACCCGATGAAAAATATAGATATTTTTGCTATATCTCAAGACCTGCAACATACAAAGCTACTTATTCAAAAGCTAATGGAAAAACATATGTCAACTCTTAGTGATACTCAACTACAAGATCTTCAAAACAAGATTAAGGTAGAAGTAATAGAGCAAAACCTAAATGTCGAGAGAATGATTATAGCCCTAGAGATAAAACTCTCACTCTCTTTGCCAAACAATGAAGTTGAATTTGTAATAGCACAGGCCCAAGAATTAAGAAACACTCTAAACTCACTCTCAAAAGACACCTCTTTAAGTGTAGATAACCTAAACAGACTACAGATGTCCTTAGATATGAAACAAGATGAAGTACATTCCTTACTAAATGATGCGAATGAAAGTTCTACTTTAGAGGTAATACCTATAGATATAACGACAGAATCTCTAACCCAAACTATATTTAATACTATAAATGCAGAACTAGATGAAAATGCATGTACTACTGATAACAGCTATAGCTATCAGACAAACTATTCTTTTATGCCGGATCGCTCTAGCAATGATTCAAATACTATATCAATAAAATCAAACTATGAATTTGGTGAAGCCCTTGATGATTCAAAAGTTACAATTTTTCATCCAGCGCTTCAAAGTACAAAAACTGAACAAACAGTAATAGTTTTTGAAGACAACTATTACTTTAGCTTTGATGAAGCATGGTTGAATA
>JAPHSI010000178.1 GCA_026193155.1 Sulfurimonadaceae bacterium
ATTCTTTTCATCTACTGTATCTAGGGTTATAACATCACAAGGTATATCTTTTAAGTCATTTATAGCCTGTATAGTTGCATCTGCTTGCTCATTTATAAGGTAAGAAAAATCTAGTTTTTCCAAGTAGCCAAGTTCTTCCAAACCTTCTAATTTTACATCTGGTATCTTCATATCATTTTCAAAGTTATCTACTTTTACAACAGTTACCGTCTTATCGCGTTTACCCTCTACTATTAGTTGTAAAAAAGAATGTTGGTCTATAGGACCTATAATCCCAACCGGAGTTAAACCTTGTTTAGTTGAGTTTATATCTATTTTACCTAGAGACTCACCCCAAAGTTGTATATACCATTTGTTAAAACCCTCTAAGCGTGACGAGTATGAAAAAACTACATTTATATTAAAACTGTTTTTATACTCTGCAAAAAAGCGAGCTTTTTTTATGATTCTTTCATATGCCGAATTTTCATTAAAAAAACCATCGTAAATCTCTTTGGTACCGCCAAGCAATGTATCTATATCGAGTCCTACTATAGCCAGTGGCAATAATCCAACAGCAGAAAAAACCGAAAAACGACCCCCTACATCTTTTGGTATTTCAAAAGTCTGCATCTGATGTATTTGTGCATAAGCATTTAGTTTTGAATCGTTTTCTGTTACTACAACGGTATTTGATTTATCACATTTTACAAGTGAGTTTATATACTTCCATATCGATATAGTCTCAACAGTTGTACCACTTTTAGAGATTACTATAAAAAGTGCATCTGCCATATCAATAGAGTCTATTTTAGATTGCAATTCTATAGGATCTGTACTTTCTAAAAAATGGAGTTTTTTATCTAAGGTCTTAGAATGTTTTAAAAATTTATATATTGCATATGTTCCAAGTGTACTTCCACCTATACCTATAACAACTATATCCTTTTGTTTTACAGTCTTTGCATATTCTTTAAACTCTTTAGTATCTTGATGTACAAGGTTATAGTAGCCTATATATTCGCGCTCTTTTTTTATACTCTCAAAGAGTTCTAAATCTGATATTGTAGGGTTAAAGTTATTTGTATAATTCATTTAATTTTCTCTTCTTTGCCTTAAAAATACAGGAAATCTTGGATTTCCTTTTGATGTTAATCCATAATATTTAAAAGTTATTATAGTTCCAATTTTTGGAGGATTTTTTCTTTGCTTATCACTAAATCCGCTCCCGATTTTTATGATTCTATCACTCTTTAACTTGCAGTTTAATGAACCAAGTTTATTTTTATATTTTCCATCTCCATTATTATAAGAAATAATTTTACACTCTGCATCTTGATAACTTTTAACTTTAAGAGCGTTATTGTCTCTTCCTGTATAATAAGGAAGATTACCAACACGAACTACTACACCTTCTCCACCTTTTTTTTCAATCTCTTCTAAAAAACTATCTAAATGTTTTTTATCTTTAACTTTTATCTGCTTTATAAGCTTTAAATATTTTATTTCTTTTACATTGGAGAGTCTTTGAAGTAAATCTCCTTTTGCATCTGGAACTTCAAATATATTATAAGTTAATTCACCCCATCTTAAATTAGAGGATTTGCTGTTTACTATTGAACTTATATTTGAAAAATCACCACGTTTACTCCACAATTCTCCATCAAGTTTATGTTTTGGGAATTTTTTTATAAAAAAGCTAGGTGGATTAAAAACTTTACCACTCCTTGATATAAGCTTTTTACCATCCCAATATGCTCTAACACCGTCAAGTTTTTCACTCATATACCAACCGCTTATATTTTTATCTTCAGTGTAAGTATTGAGTAAAAAAAGGTTCGGTTTATTTGACCATATATATGTAAAAAGTAAAAGTGATAATAATATTTTCATCTAATTTTTCAATTTATATACTTTAACATGTGGAGTTAACATAACCTTTTCAAAAAGTTTTTTATTGTATTTTTCAAGTACCATCATTTGAATATATGTTGAATTATATGTATCTTCATCAACAACTAAAAATGTATTATAACTTTTCATATATATTACGCTTATATTAGATGAAAAATTTATTAGCCTTTCTTGTACTATAAGCTTTTGCTTTTTGTTATATTCTGTAGATACAAATCTTCTAATTGCTTGTTTTTTACTTCCAAGCTGTAAAGTAGTATCCTTTAGGTTTATAGATATATTATTTCCAAGATAGACTATACCTTTTTGATTTTTAAAATTTCTAGTTATATAAAAGAAAGGTCTCTTATATTTTTGTCCATTCATAAGATTTATGTTTGAGAAAACTTTTACTGTTGGATATATATCTAGCATCCTATAAGGCAGATACAAATATACATCTCTAGTCTTTTTAGGAAGCTTTATTTCTGTCTCTAAAGACAATAAAAAATCACTTGTATTATCAAAACCATAATCTTTTGTCATCTCTTCTATATTTGAAAACAATTTTACTTTTTTTGATTCATTTAAATCTTTATTTTTTGCTGCTACTTCAAAAGCTTTTTCAGTATACTCAACATCAAATCTTGCCATTTTAGCTGCTGTCTTTTGGGGGTTTGTTAGTACATAACTAATAGGGAAATTAACACTTCCACTATGTTTTCCACCATCAACCAGTGTTTTAACATCTGAGTAGTATCTTATGGGGTATCCGTAATCCCACCAAGTCACAACATAATCCTCTCTAGAAGCAATATTTTTTAATCTATCCAATACTTGAACTTCTTCTTTTTTAAATACGGTCGGAACTTTATAAGATTGGATATGTTTAATATTTGGAATTAAAATAACAATTGTTAATATCACTAACGAACCTATATGGACACTTTTTTTATCAGTGATATATTTTAAAGATTCAGTGAATAAAAAAGCCACTCCAAATGCCATAATTGGTACTGCATATATAGTAAATCTAAGACCACCTACATATGCTAAAAAACCAAGTCCCAACATCGGAAGTGCCAGTAACATTATGCGATGCTTATAAACAAGCCAAGTATAACCTATAAATGAGAGTAAAAAAGTAACGGTATGTCCGCTTATTCTGTTTGCAAAAGTCTCAAAAGGAATTTTTCCGGCTTCTCTAACTGTTTGCATAACTGCATAAAAGTGAAGTCCAAGACCTTCCTTGGTTGCATCTACTTCATTTCCAAAAACATAAGG
>JAPHSI010000254.1 GCA_026193155.1 Sulfurimonadaceae bacterium
AAAATAGATGAAATAAGAGCTGAATATGTTCAAAATCTTCTTTT
The DNA here is from genome assembly GCA_026193155.1 of Sulfurimonadaceae bacterium. Taxonomy (GTDB): domain Bacteria; phylum Campylobacterota; class Campylobacteria; order Campylobacterales; family Sulfurimonadaceae; genus Sulfurimonas. The sequence goes on from JAPHSI010000254.1 coordinate 45, forward strand.
TACTTCCAATATATTTGAGGGAGCAGCAAAAGAAGATTTTAATCTTGAAAAAATTGTTAAACATATTAAAGAAGAAATAAATCTTGATATAAATGTTGATATATTAAGTGGTCTGGATTATGAAGAACTTTTTGAAAAAATGAACTCTGTATTGAAAAAATCTTATGATGATAAAATGGGTGTTCTTGAGCGTGAAGTTCAGAGTGAGGTAGCACGTGAGTTGTATTTAAAAGAGTTAGATTCTGCTTGGCGTGAGCATTTGTATGCTATGGATAATATGAAGACAGGTATCCGTCTTCGTGCTTACAATCAAAAAGATCCTTTAGTTGAATACAAAAAAGAAAGTTTTAACCTTTTTGGCGAACTTATTAATGATATTAAATTTAATACTATTAAAACTCTTCAGATTATTCAGTTTAGAATGGAGTCAGCCGAGGATGAAGCAAAAAGAATGGCTGAACAACTTGAACTTCAAAGAAAAGTGAATGAAGCTGCAATAAAACTGAGTACTCAAGATGATGAATCTTCTGTTCAAAAAAAACCTGCAAGAAATGAACCTTGTCCTTGTGGAAGTGGAAAAAAATATAAGCAATGCTGTGGTAAAAGTGGTCCAAAAAAAGGAGCATTTGCTTCTTGAAAAATAAGTTAATCCCATATTTAGTTAAAAGATTTTTAAGGTTTGATAAGGATCAGCCTTTTATCTTTTTATCTGCCATGCTTGCTTTTTTAGGTATATCATTAGGTGTTATGGTTTTAATAGTAGCAATGGCGCTTATGAATGGTTTTGACGGAGAATTTAAGAAAAAATTAACTGTTATGAACTATCCTCTGACAGTTCTACCGAAATTTTATGGTGCAACAAATGAAAATCTTCTTTTGGACTTGGAGTTAAAGTTTCCTGACTTAAAGTTTAGTCCATATGTCCAATCCGCCGTGATGGCAAGAAGTGGTGTTAAGCTAGAAGGTGGATATATCTTTGGTGTAAATTTTGATGACGAAGCAAAAGTCAATAAGATATTACAAAAAGCAATCAAAAATGCAAATATAGAAAAATTTGATGTACTTGTTGGAAAAAGTTTAAAAGATGAGTTTAACTTATTTTTAGATGATAAGCTAATGTATATTTTTACGAGTGCGGAACCTGGCGGATTATCTGTTACACCGAGAATAAAGAGATTTGAAGTTAAAGGCGTATTTGATTCAGGGTTGACTGCTTATGATAAAGCATATAGTTATACGACTTTAGAATCACTACAAAAACTTTTAAGAATCCCATCAAACCAATATGATGGTATACATATTTTTTCAGAAAATCCACATAAAGATATTAAAAAAATAAAAAGTATATTACCTCCAAATGTGACTATAAAAGGTTGGTGGGAAGATAATGTTAATTTTTTTGCAGCACTTGAGTTAGAAAAAGTTTCTTTATTTATTGTTTTAATGCTAATAATTTTAATTGCAGCTATAAATATAATCTCGTCACTACTTATGACTGTTATGAATAGAAGAAGTGATATAGCTTTATTGATGTCTTTGGGTACTACAAAAACTGAAATAAAAAAGATATTTTTGTACCTAGGTATTGTAATTGGTATTAGTGGAATTTTTGCAGGAATAATACTTGGATTAAGCGGTATGTGGGTACTTTCAACATTTGATATCGTTTCATTACCTAAAGATGTGTATCCGACAACAACCCTTCCTCTTGACTTGAGTTTAAAAGATTTCCTTTTAATTACATCTGGAGCTTTTGTTATAGTTATCGCTTCTTCATATTACCCTGCAAAAAAAGCAAGTGAAGTTGATATATTAACTGTTTTAAGAAACGAATAAGTTTTATATCAGTGGATTTATTAGTTAAAGATATTAAAAGGTAGGAGTAGGGTTCTTTTTATTATATTTAGCGGTGCAACAATTATATCTTTTGCCAACATAGATTCTATGTTTGGATCGCTAAGTTTTCCATCTAGCTTTACAGTTGTTGAAATACTATCCTTATCAAACAATATATATCCTACAACCGGAATTTTTGACGCTTCACTGGCTAAATCAGTTTTTAAATTTAGTTCCATATCTATAAAATCATCTTTTATACTGGTTTTCCCGTGTCCCAATATATCAAGTTCTTTAGAGTCTAAAAAAATGTCACTTATATTATAAACAGTGTCTTTGTATGAAAATTTCATATATGCTGCTTTTGCATAAAGACCTTTTGTGTTATATGAAGGGAGTGAAAAAGTAACTAGAGATGGAATAGTGTTTACAAATGCCAAAACATTATTTAAAAGTCTAAACTCTCTAATTGTTGTGTCTTTCATAAATAACACACCTTCAAATTTATCTATATCTCCTTTTATAGAGAAGTCAAGTGATCCACCTTTAAATCTAGAGAGAGCAAAAAGATTCTCCATAAACAAGCTATTAAAACCGGAGCCATAAAGATGAAACTGTTTTTGTTTATATTTAAACCCAGCTTCTGCATCAGCATGTTTAATTTGAGCTGTTATTATATTATTTGAATATTGAAACTCAATATTATCTGCCAATACTCGTCTTTCATCACTTAAAAAAATGTATGAATTATCCAGAGACAAAGATATATAGGAATCTGAAGGTTTTTCATTTGTGCTGTTTATTTTGTTTGTTAGATCTATTATTCTGTTGAGATTTATACCTACATTATCTCCGATTATACCAATAACACCGTTTGAAATACTGATATCAAGTTTATTGTTTAGAGATATTAGCGTGTCATTATTATTGTTTACTTGACCTTTTATTATGTAATTAGAAATAGGCTTTTCATTAATGTGTAAAAACTTATATTTGTAGTCAATGTTTGCTAAAAATTTAATATTTTTTTCATTTTTTCTTTTATAAATAGAGAATTTTCCACTATCTATTTGATATTTACTTAAAAAAGGAGAGTAAGGCTTTAGTTTATCTAATGCATTAAATGCTATTACCCATTGTTCTGGTGTTATAAAAGCAGATATATTTAAACTTGAAGCATTTATTACAAACTGTTCATTTGTTGATTTTATATTAAAATCAATATTATTGTTCTTTTTGAATATTTTTCCAAGAGCATCATTTTTGAAATTTAATTTATTTAAACGTAAATAACCATCTTTATCATTAAATGAATAGCTTACGTTAAAACCAGTAGTTAAAAGGTTTTCAATTTCTGCTTTGGAACTTTTTGCATGAATTGAGCCGTTATTGTATTCAACATTTAATTTTTTTATTTTAATATTTTGTTTATTGGCAGTTAAGTTGATTATTCCTTTTGAAAGAAAGATTATTTTATTGTTTTCGTAAATAGCTCTTAAGGGAGCATTAGATTGAGCTAATTTAAAATCATCATATTTAAATTTTATTAAATCAACATCTAAGTCAAACTTTATTTTTTTTAAATTTGCACTACCTGAAATATATGCAGTTAATAAATTGTCTACTGATATCTCAGCAGTTGGTATTTGTGCTGTAAGTTTATCTAAATTAAAGGGGATGCTTAATGCCTCAAGTTCAACATTTTGTTTGTTTAATAACCATTTAGAGTTTGCTAGTTCTACTTTATCTTGCTCTGGCGATATTAAATATTTGACATTAAGTGGACTCTTATTTGTGTTTAGTTTTAATTCTTCCCCAAAAGACAATTTCTTAAGAGCAAAGTCTATAGTTCCATGACCACTTTTTAAATCTAAATTAGCATTAACATCAGCAGTCGCAATATTTTTATACTTTGCAGACATTTTTGGAATATTTACATCAAAATTATGAAGTTCAACTAAAGTATCGCTTAAATCTAAGTCCAGTCCCAAATAGTTAAAATTAGCTTTGTTGGTATAAAAAGTACCTTTGGCATCTACGTCAAGTGATATTAGATTAATAGACAATATTAAATTTGTATCCATGTATCCACTTTTTTGTAGAAATGGAAGCTTAATCTTATAGTGGTTAAGTAGATTTTTTAAATTTTTATCTACTATTCCATCAAACAATAGATGAAGTGTAAGAATTTCCTGTGGTTTGGTAAAGTCTATTCTTAGCCAGCTAGCATCTAGATTAAAATCATAAGTTTTTGAATCATTGGGAAGTATAAAAAGAACTCCGTCTTTAAAAAATAGATCCGTATATTTTGTTTTAATAGAATCTAGTTTTTGATCATAAGTATATTCCAAAGAATTTGCAATACCATAAGCATAAAAGTTTTTTAGTGCTTCATTGGCTTTATCATATTCAATAAAGCCATAGGCTTGTTTAAGATCTAGTCCATCCATGTTTATCGCAGTATCAACCCAATATATAACTCTTGGATCCATATTTAATATTGAAACCAAATAGCTAGTACTTGGAATAGTTTTGTTAGACTTTATTGTATAATCTAATCTTTTTGTATCGGATTTTGCATATATATTTACAGATAAATCATCTTTAATATCTATCTTTGAATCTAAAAATAGTTTGTTCTTTTTTGAATCTAGGATAATATTAGCATCAAAATGTACGTCTTTATTAAAATAGTTGAATTTGTCAACACTAATATTAATATACTCATCTCCAGTATGTATATTTGTATTGATGTACATCTTTTTTGATTTTATTTCTATATTTCCACCGGAACTATCCGTATATCTCAAGTTAGCTACTATATCATCATATCTTATTTTATCTATCACTATAGATTCAGTAATTATTGGTAAAAAAACTATTTTATTGAGATACGAAACGATGTCATTTTTTGAAATATTTGTCTTTGAAGGTGAATCACTTTTCGAAATATTGATTTCTTTTATATGAATATTTAATTTTTCATTCCATTTTATGTATAATTTGCTTATTCTTACAGAGTTAAAATCAATATTTTTAAGATGTAATCCAGAACTTAAAAGTAAAAACGTTATAGAAAGTGTCAATAAAATGAATATAAAAAAGCTAACAATACTAAAATATAGTTTTGAGATACTATTGATTATAAGTTTATCTTTCATTTATTACCTAAGTCAGCCTGTTGAGTCAAAAAAAATTGTTTATATTCCAAATGGTTCAATAAACAAGATTATATCACATTTGTCAGTAAATAATTATGATTTGTCCAAACTTGATTCTTTACTGCTTAGAGTTATAGGCTCTCCCCAAAGTGGTTGGATTGATGTTGGTGTAAAAAGTCTTAGCAGAGCTGATTTCTTATATAAACTAACAACCGCAAAAGCAGCAATGACCAGTATTACGCTTATTCCAGGTGAAACAACACATATATTTTTAGACCAACTTGCTATAAACCTAAAATTAGATAGAGAAGTCCTTCAACAAATGTATGAAAAATACACACCAATAAAAGAAGGTGCTTTTGTTCCTGATACATATAAGATACCTATAGGAATAAGTGAACAAATGCTTGTAAAATTACTTCTTAGCGAGTCAAAAAAGCAAATGCAAAAACTATCTAATAAGCTATTTGGAACATATAATGAAAAAAAATGGTTTCATTTTGTAGCAGTTGCTTCTGTGATTCAAAAGGAATCCGCAAATAATAAAGAGATGCCTCTAGTGTCTTCTGTAATTTATAATAGAATAAAAAAAGGTATGAGATTACAAATGGATGGAACTTTAAACTATGGAAAGTACTCACATGTTAGAGTTTCAGCCAAGCGAATACGCAATGATAATAGTCAGTATAATACCTATAAAAACTTCGGTGTACCCGCTATTCCAGTCTGTAATGTAGGCTTTGAAGCTATAAAAGCAGCAGTCTTTCCGGCTAAAACAAACTATCTTTATTTTATGAAATCTAAGAATGGTGAACATGATTTTTCATGTAACTATTCTACACATTTAAGCAATATAAAGCGTGCTACAAAATGAAACATATAGACTAAATAAATTCATCTTTACAATTTTTGATGACTGTTATTAGATTAAACTTAGTATGATTTGTGTTACATATCCGTAAGTTATATAAACTTTAGGAATAAAATTACCTTATTAAGGAACTAATATGTCAAAAATTATTTGGTCAAAGATTGATGAAGCTCCGGCTTTAGCAACTTATTCGTTATTACCTATCGTAAATGCTTTTACTAAAGCAGCTGGTGTTGAAGTAGTAACTAGTGATATCTCACTAGCAGGTAGAGTTTTATCTGCTATGGGTTTAGCTGAAGATGAATTGTCAAAATTAGGTGAAGTAGTTCTTCAAGAAGATGGAAACATTATTAAACTTCCAAATATTTCTGCATCAGTTGGTCAGCTTAAAGATTGTATTGCTGAACTTCAAGGACAGGGTTATAATATTCCTAACTATCCTGAAAATCCGGCAAATGCTGAAGAAGAAGAAATTCAAGCTAAATATAGTGTATGTTTAGGTTCTGCTGTTAACCCTGTTCTTCGTGAAGGTAATTCTGATCGTCGTGCTGCTAAACCAGTTAAAAGATTCGCTCAAAAAAATCCTCACAGATTAAAAGCATTTTCTGAAAATTCAAAAGCGTATGTAGCTCATATGGAAGGTAATGGAGACTTTTACGGTAATGAAAAATCTATTACTATGACAAAAGCTCAGAAGGTTACAATTGCTCTTAACGGAAATGAACTAGCTACTATCGATGCAATGGATAAAGAAGTACTAGATGGTACATTTATGTCTGTTAAAGCATTAAAAGCTTTTATTCAAAAAACAATTGATGATGCAAAAGCAAATGGTGTCTTATGGTCTATTCACCTTAAAGCTACAATGATGAAAATATCTGACCCTATTATGTTCGGTCATGCATTTACTGTATTCTTTCAAGATGTATTTACAAAATATGCAGATACTTTCAAAGAGTTAGGTGTTAATCCTAATCAAGGTATGAGTGACTTAGAGAAAAAAATAGCTGGTCATGCACAAGAAGCTGAAATCAAAGCTGCATTTCAAGCTGTTGTAGAATCTGACAACCCAGGGATTGCTATGGTTGATTCAGATAAAGGTACAACTAACTTCAATGCATCTAACGATGTAATTATTGATGCTTCTATGCCGGTTGTTGTTCGCGAAGGTGGTAAGCAGTGGAATAGAAACGGTGATGCAGTTGAATGTGTTGCAGTAATCCCTGATTCAACTTACGGAATGTTTCATGCAGAGATGGTAGCTGATTGTGTTAAAAACGGTCAGTACGATGTAGCTACAATGGGTTCAATGGCTAACGTTGGTCTTATGGCTCAAAAAGCTGAAGAATATGGTTCTCACCCAACTACATTCGAGCTTGCAGAAGCTGGTAAAGTTACTGTAACTGCTGAAGATGGTACAGAGTTAATGAGTTTTGACTGTGAAGCCGGTGATATCTGGAGAATGTCTCGTGCTAAAGATATTCCAATTAAAGATTGGGTTAGATTAGCTGTAGAACGTGGTCATATTGAGCAAGTTCCTGTTATCTTCTGGTTAGATGAAAACCGTGCTCATGATGCTCAAATGATTAAAAAAGTAAACACTTACTTAGCTGATTTAGATACTAATGGTTTAGATATTCAGATTATGGATGTTACTTCTGCAACACGTTTTACAAATGCTCGTGTTCGCGCAGGTAAAAATACTATTGCTGTTACTGGTAACGTTTTACGTGATCACTTAACAGATATGTACCCAATTTTAGAGCTTGGAACATCTGCTAAAATGCTTTCAATCGTTCCATTATTAGCTGGTGGTGGGTTATATGAAACTGGTGCTGGTGGATCTGCTCCTAA
>JAPHSI010000189.1 GCA_026193155.1 Sulfurimonadaceae bacterium
AGAGCGTATTAGAATATATAGAAGGGCTAAATTTTCATGCCTTATGTGAACAGGATGTAGATGCATTAGAAGAAGTATTAAATGCGTTTGAAGTCAACTTTTCAAAATATTTTAAATCTTTAAAATATATAAACTTTGGTGGTGGTCATCATATAACGAAGAAAGGTTATGATGTACAAAAGCTAATTCAGATTATTAAAACATTTAGAGAGAGATATGATGTTGAAGTATATCTTGAACCAGGTGAAGCAGTCGGTTGGGAAGTAGGGTACTTAGTAAGTTCTGTACTGGATACTTTTCATAATGGTATGGATGTAGCAATCCTGGATACATCTGCTGAAGCTCATATGCCTGATACCTTGGCTATGCCATATCGTGCAGAAGTAAGAAATGCGGGCGAATCTGGAGAGAAAAAGTATACATACCGCTTAGGTGGAAATACATGTTTGGCAGGTGATATTATGGGTGATTATTCATTTGATGAGCCTCTAAAAGTTGGAGACAAGATTATTTTTGAAGATCAAATCCACTATACCTTTGTAAAAAATACTACTTTTAACGGGATTAAACTTCCATCTTTAGTTTTAAAAAGGTTAGACGGGACTATAGATATAGTTAAACAGTTTGGATACGAAGATTATAGAGACAGATTGTCTTAGTAACTATCTATAACCCCTCTAAAAGAATATGCCATAATCTATCTATCTCTTTATTGCTTAAAAAAAGACTTGACTTATTTTTATATAACTCTTTTAGTCCGTTTTGATTTATAGGAAGAGTATGTGTACACTCTTTATGAGTTGGAAGATAAGCACGTATAAGTGATATGTCACCTTCAATTTTATGATGACACAGGAAACATTCCATTTCTGTATGTAAACGTCCTTCATATTCGAGCAGTTTTATATATGATTCTACGGCTACCCTTTTTGAACTTTGCTTATCCCAGCTTTGAGAAGCCTCTTCAAGTAAATTAAAATAAAAATCATCAATTTCATGAGCATCTTTTAGGTGCTTATAAAACAACCCTAAAAAACTTTGCCAAAGATGTAGCTTTTTATGATTGTTTATCCATTTATAACCAATATGAATCACATCTCTTAATCTCTCGATTGAGGATTTAGCAGAGCCTTCTTTCTCATAATCTATTTTGAAACCTAGATTTATAACACCGTGCCTTGCACCGTAAAATCTATAAAGAGTATCTAAAGAGTTTTGTGATATTATTGTAACTATTAAGTCTTCATCTTTTACTTGTTAAGATTTATTATAAAACCTTGCATTTATTTGCTTCTTTTATTCTCAATTTATAATTATTCTAAAAAAATTTTATCAATATAATGCTTCTTTAAAGCTTTACCCGGTATAATATACCACTTTGTCTCTAAATAGACTAAGTTTCTTTAAAAAGAGATTAAATTTATAATAATTTAGTAGTAAATTTACAAATTTAGGAGTAAAAATGGTTGAATATCATGATTTATTAAGATCGTTTAAAGATAACTGTGGTTTTGGTCTTGTTGCCAATATCAAAAATAAGCCTTCAAAAAAGGTTTTAAATGACGCAGTTACAGCACTAGAACGTATGATGCACCGTGGAGCGGTAGCCGCGGATGGAAAAACAGGGGACGGTAGTGGACTTTTATTATCTATGCCGGAAGAATTTTTAAGAAAAGAAGCTGCTAAGGAATCAATTGAACTTCCAAAACAATTTGCCGTTGCATCTGTATTTTCAAAAGATAAAAAAGAATTAGATATATTAGAAGAAGTATGTTCTAATAACGATTTAAAAGTAGTGCTTCGCAGAAATGTACCGGTAGATACAAAAGCTTTAGGGGAACAAGCTTTAGCATCACTACCAAATATTATTCAAGTATTTATAACTCCAAATTCTATAATGGCTACAGAGAGATTTGACGCATTATTATACCTTTCAAGAAAAGAGACGGAACATAAATTAGAGTCTAATAGAGATTTTTATATCGCATCAATGAGTTCAAAAGTTCTTTCATACAAAGGGCTTGTTATGCCTACTCATATAAAAGAATTTTATAAAGATCTTCAGGATGAGTCGTTTAAAATCTCTTTTTCACTTTTTCATCAAAGATTCTCAACTAATACTCTTCCTGAGTGGAGACTTGCTCAACCATTCCGTGCAGTTGCACATAATGGTGAGATTAACTCTGTTGAGGGTAACCGCATGAATGTGGAAATCAAATCAGAGTCTATTAAAAGTGAAGTATTTACAGATGAGGAAATAAAAAGAATTTTACCGATATTGCAACCAAAGTCTTCTGACTCTGCTTCAGCTGATAACTTTTTAGAGTTTTTACTTGCAAACGGTATGGATTTCTTTAAAGCTGTTC
>JAPHSI010000013.1 GCA_026193155.1 Sulfurimonadaceae bacterium
ATTTGGAAATTTGCAGGTTTTCAAGGTTTAGCCGGCCTATTTATTATGATTTTTTATTCTGTTGTTATAGGATGGATTTTTAACTATATTGTTACATCGCTAACATCCTTACCTGCAACTGTTGAAGAAGCTGAGACAACATTTACCACTATGCTTCACACTGAAGCATGGACTCAACTTTTTTATCATACTGTTGCTTTTGCTTGGATTACATATGTTTTAACCAAGGGTATAAAAGGCGGTATTGAAAAAATAAATATGATACTCATGCCTACATTAATGATCATACTTGTTGGAATGTTTGCCTATGCAGTTAGCCTAGATGCATTTTCACAATCTGTAGAGTTCATGTTTGCGGCAGATTGGTCAAAAATAGATTCAAATGCCTTTGTTACGGCAGTTGGTCACGCATTTTTTACTCTCTCTCTTGGAATGGGCGCCATCATGACCTACTCTGCGTCTATGGAGAAAAACTCAAATCTGGTTCACAATGCTTTTTGGGTTGTATTTTTAGATACAGCTATAGCTATAGTAGCAGGATTAATGCTTTTTACATTTTTATATGAATATGGAGCAGGTCCTGCAAAAGGTCCTGGACTTGTTTTTATATCTTTACCGGCGGCATTTTATGAAATGGGAATATTAGGAAACGCGTTTGCTATTTTATTCTTTTTAGCTCTTGCATTTGCAGGACTCACTTCATCTGTATCTTTGGTTGAACCTATGGTACAATACTTTATAGATAGGTTTAATTGGACTAGATTAAAATCTTCTATAGTTATGGGCTTATTCTTCTACTTGGTAGGTATTGTTGCACTTCTATCAAACATAGAAGGGTTTAAAGATATGCTAACATGGGGTGAGAGGAACTTTTTTGATTGGGTTGACCATATAACAGCTGCCATAATGCTACCTTTTGGCGGGTTACTAATGGCAGTTTTTATAGGTTTTGTCGTAGAAAAACAAAGACTCGAATCAATTATCAAACCTCAGTTAGGATTTGCTTTTGATATATGGTACTTTTCACTTAGATATATCACTCCAGTAGCTATGTTTATAGTTATGCTATCATTAATAGGAGTTTTAAAAATATGAACAAAAATACTCAAGAATGTCTAGACATCTTAAAATCAAAAGGTATAAATCCAGCCTCACAAATAGATTTTGATATAAATGGCGAAGAACAGTCTCTATCTTTACAATATATAATAGATACTTATATGAGTGCAAGTGATGATTCTCAGTTAGTCTTTGTCACTGCATTAAAAAAAGCAACTCAGGCGGAAGAGATGGGTATCGATAAATTTTTTGAAGGCATGGGACAACTCTTACTAATGTCACACCTTTCTGAGAAGTTTAAAGTGTAAATATTATGAAAACCATTTACAAAATTATAATTCTATATTTAATTTCTATAGGAATTATTTTATTTGTATATCAAAACATAGATGCTTTTTCAGAAAAAAGCAAAAAATTTCAACAAAACATCTTACTTAAACAAGCTCAAGTTCACTTTGAAGAACAAATAAATACAAGACACTGGAATGCGAGTCATGGAGGTGTATATGTAAAACCACATGACAACATAAAACCTAACCCTTATTTAAAAGATAATATATTAAAAGTTGACGACAACCTGACACTTATTAAAATTAACCCTGCATGGATGACAAGACAACTCTCAGAGTTATTATCTTCAGAGAATTTTAAATTTAGAATCACAAGTCTCAAACCTATAAATCCTATAAATAAAAGTGATTCCTTTGAGTCAAAAGCATTAAAGCACTTTGAAAATACAGAGAATAGAGAGTTTTACGAACTAATCGATAACAAATTTAGATATATAGGGGCTTTAGTAACAAAACAAGAATGTTTAAAATGTCATGCTGCACAAGGATATAAACTTGGTGATATTAGGGGCGGAATAAGCATTACATTCAATTCCGATGAATATAACGATATAATTAAATCTGTAGAGAGTCAAGCACTTAGTGCAAAAATAATTTTCACAATACTATCAATTATTTTAACCTTACTAATACATAAACAACTAAAACAAACATATGACTTAAGTTTAGAAGTAAAAAATCGCACCCGTGAAATAAACAATACTAAAAATATCCTGCAACATGTCTTAGATGCAGATAGAAGCTTTTTGTTTGTTTTAGACGATACACAAATAATTATGGCAAACAAAACCATGTTAAACTTTTTTGGATACAAAACTATTGGGGAATTTTCAAAAAATCATGAACATATTTCTGATATGTTTGAAAGTGATGATTCAAAACTTTACCTACAACATTTTATAAACGGAGAACATTGGATACATTATCTTCAACGTGAACAAAATTACAAAAACCTAAAAGTAAAACTAAAAAATAACAATATCGAAAAAGTATTTAAACCTAGTGCCAAAGAGATTAGTATAGACAACAAAATACTTCATATCGTAATTTTTGATGATATCACAAATGAATTAAAGCAGATAGAAAAACTTAAAAAAGAAGCGGCAAGAGATACCTTGACAAAACTTTTTAACAGAGGAAAATTTCAAGAAATTTTAATTCAGGAGATGGCTTTAGCTAACTCTACAATGCAACCTTTATCAGTTATCTTTTTAGATATAGATTTCTTCAAAAACGTAAATGATAAATATGGTCATGATGTAGGTGATAAAGTATTAAAATCATTATCAAGAATTTTAAAAGAGAATATGCGTTTAGGTGATTCCGTATCAAGATGGGGAGGAGAAGAGTTTATTGTTCTTTTACAATCAACACCTCTTAATCAAGCTCATAAAATTGCAGAAAAATTGCGTCTAAAAGTTTCCGAGTATAAATTTGATGAAGTTGAAAATTTAACAATATCATTAGGTGTAACACAATATATAAACCAAGAGTCAGATAAAACACTTTTAAAAAGAGTAGATGAAGCTTTATACGAAGCTAAAAATGCAGGAAGAAACAAGGTTATTATGAAATAACCTTATCGTAATATTTAGAACTGAATAAGTCCATCAATAGGACTAGATGCAGTAGCATACGGTTTTTTAGGTATACGACCTGCAAGATAACTCATACGTCCTGCTTGAACTGCATGTTTCATAGCAACAGCCATCATCATAGGATCCTGTGCCTGAGCGATTGCAGTATTAGTTAAAACACCTTCAGCTCCAAGTTCCATTGCATAAGCAGCATCACTAGCACAACCAATCCCTGCATCTACGATAACAGGCACATTTACAGCGTCTTTAATAAATGCGACATTATACGGGTTTTGGATCCCTAGACCACTTCCAATAGGAGCAGCAAGAGGCATGATAGCATGAGCACCTGCATCTTCTAAACGCTTTGCCATTATCGGGTCATCAGAAGTGTAAGCCATAATAGTAAAACCATCTTTTGCCAATACTTTACATGCCTCTATAGTTTCTAAAACATCAGGGTAAAGAGTTTTAGCAGTATCACCGATAACCTCTAGTTTTATAAGGTCAATCCCAGTAGCTTCACGAGTTAAACGAAATGTAGTTATGGCCTCTTCTGCCGTTACACAACCTGCAGAGTTTGGTAAAAATTTTACATTTGTGCCGGCAAAGGTATCACGAAGGTTTTCTTTATCAGGGTCAGTTATGTTTAGACGACGAACCGCAACAGTTATAAGTTCACTTCCAGATGCAAGGGTTGCCTCTTTTGTAGTTTCAAAATCTTTATATTTTCCACTCCCTACAATTAGGCGAGAACCAAGTTCATATTTTCCTATTTTTAATTTGTTATCCATAATATATTTCCTATATTTTTTATTGCGAAGTTTATAACATAAGCTTTCTTACAATTTCCCAATTTGTTCAATTAAATCATCCGGTGTAAGGGAAAAGTCAGAACCTGTGTAGTTTAGTGCAAGTTTTGTATGTGCCAAAGATGCATTTTTAGCAGCTTCAAGCGGCTCATGTCCTTGAGCTAAAAGTGAGCCAATCAAACCGCCAAGTACATCACCGCTACCACCTTTTGCAAGTTTTGAAGAGCCGTGAGGGTTTATAAAAACATCATTATTTTTGGCGATAATAACATTTGCACCTTTTAAAAGCAGTGTAACTTTTGGATACATCTTACAAAACAATTCTACATATTTAAAACGATTTTTTTGTAACTCTTCTACAGATATATCTGCAAGATTACATAATTTTAAAACAGATGCAAACTCTTTTGCATGTGGTGTTAAAACTACATTTTCTCTTTTTAATATATCTAACAAAATATCCATGTGTAGTATATCTGCATCTACAATAAGCGGATAGTCATTGTCTAAAAATGATTCTAAATCTCTATCTGAGTATGAATCTCCAAGTCCCATCCCTATAGCAATAGCCGTAGTTGTTTTTGGTAATAGTTCTGAGTTCATTATAGAGTGTGGAATATTAGTCGTATTGTAGCCCACAACAGTTACAAGTCCGGCTCCAAAACGCAAAGCCGATTTGGCACAAAGTACACCTGCTCCTATTTTTTCTCCCGCTACACATGCCAAATGTCCATAACTACCTTTATGTGTATCTTTTTTATCTCTGCTTGGAAGAGTTAAGTCTTCTAAATCAAGCAAGTTCCAATTAGAATCGGCTTCATAAACTTCTCTTGATACACCTAAGTCTAAAACTTTTATATCTCCTACATACTCTTTATGGGAATCCAGGTACATATCTTTTTTTAATGCACCCATGGTCAAAGTCGTATCTGCAAAAAACTTGTATCCGCTTGGTACGTCACAAGCTATCTTATATGCAGTGTAATTATTCATATCATCTATAACAGAAAATATTTCCGAACTAAACTCTCCACTAAATCCTGTACCTACTATTGCATCTACTAAGACATCACAACTTTCAATGGCACTACACTCTTTTACACCTATAGCATCTAAGCGTTTTTTTTGCAATTTTGCCATAGAGGATTTCGGCTCTTTTACGTGAAATATTTTCACATCGTAATCTAGATGCAGAAGTCTTGCGAGTGCTATACCATCAGCCCCATTATTACCACTTCCACAAACTATAAGTACCGAACTATTTTTATCAAACTTATTTTTAATAAAGTCTGCCATACCGTCTGCAGCATGTTCCATTAATATATCTTCTGTTAATCCAAAATTTTCATAACATCTTTTATCTAAAAATGAGACTTCATCAAAAAGTTTTTGCATGTTATTCTTCTATAACGTTTTCTTTAATATCTACACTGTGTGTTTTTATATCGTTAAAAAGTAGTGTAGGATTTTCTGTTCTGAATTGATATAAAAATCTATTTTTAACCAAGTTTTTAAGACTTGCCGTATTATAATAGTCTATATTCGAACATTTACCTATAAATAAGTACGTAAACATAAGTTTTATATGAGCATTCTCAAATGTTTTATGCGGTTGAGCTAAAAATGTAAGACCGTATTTAGCAAGCTTAGAAAAGCTTAACATGTAAAGCAAAAAATCGGCAAACTCAACATAAAAACCATTTAAATTTTCAATATCGTGTAAAAAATAGTAATAATTATTTAATAACTCTTTATTTTGAATTGTCTTAGTAAGTTTGCTTTTTACATGTCTTTTTGATGTATCAAAGTAAGATGGGCTTGCGGACATATATATATGTTTTTTAGCATCTATAAGAACTTGTAGTGCTTCTTCAAACTCTTGTGTTTCTTCATACCTAATATAATTAAAATTTTGGTCTTTGTATCTCATCTCTATATCTTCTTCATTTGAATCTGAAAAATCTATATAAAATGTCGGTACATTACTATCGATTACAAAGTCTCTTATTCTACAAGCCAGATTAGTCTTTCCGGCACCATGTTCACCCAGAATGAGTGTGTTGTAATATAAATTGCGCTCTTTAAGTTCCAAAGAACCTAAGGCGTCATTATATTTTCCTATAATATTTCTCATAATTTCTACTCTCATATTTTGATGTTTCTTACCTAAATTATAGCAAAATAAGGATATAATATCTTTATGAATTTTAAACAAATAGCACAAGAAACTTTAAACATAGAAGCAAATACCTTGCTAGAAGCAGCAAAAAAAATTGATAATGTTTTTGATAAGGCAGTTGAGCTTGTCATGAATTCAACTGGAAAACTAATTGTAACAGGTGTTGGAAAATCAGGACTTATAGGTGCGAAGATGGCAGCGACATTCGCATCTACCGGTACTCCAAGCTTTTTCTTGCATCCAACTGAAGCACTTCACGGTGACTTAGGAATGATTAGTAAAGGTGATGTGGTAATTGCTATATCATACAGTGGAGAGAGTGAAGAACTTAGTCAAATCCTTCCACATATCAAGCGTTTTGATATCCCTCTTATAGGTATGACTAGGGATAAAAACTCTACACTTGGAAAATATTCAGATATGGTTATTGATGTAGTTGTTGAGAAAGAAGCATGTCCCTTGAATATAGCACCGACTAGTTCAACTACGCTTACCCTAGCCCTAGGAGATGCACTAGCCGTTTGTTTAATGAAAGCAAGAGATTTTAAAAAGTCAGATTTTGCTTCTTTTCACCCTGGTGGATCACTTGGAAAGCAACTTTTTGTAAAAGTAAATGATTTGATGATTAGTGAAAAACTACCTCTTATCTCACCTTCTGCAAAAGTTAAAGATGCAATATTAAAGATCAGTGAAGGTCGTTTGGGTAATGTTTTAATTGCAGACGAAAACAATAAACTACAAGCCCTTTTAAGTGATGGTGATATCCGTCGTGCACTTATGAGTGATGACTTTTCACTTGAAGACAATGTTATGAAATATGCTACGCAAAATCCATATACTTGTACAAATGGTGAGCTTTTGGCTAGTGATGCTTTAGCTATAATAGAAGAAAAAAAGATTCAATTACTTGTTGTTACAGATAATGAAAACAAAATAAAAGGTGTATTACATATACATGCACTTGTTGAAAAAGGTATATCGTAGTGAGATTAAATAAATACATTGCACACCATTCAAGTTATTCACGTCGCGAAGCAGACAAAGCCATACAAGACGGTTATGTAAAAGTCAACGGAGAGGTTGAGACAAACCCGGCTATACAGGTTGATGAAAATAAGCCGGATGTTTGGATCAGTGGTAAAAAAGTAGCTCCAAGAGACAAATATACAGTTATTGTTTATAATAAAGCAAAAGGTGAGTTAGTTACCAAAAAAGATCCAAAAGGGCGTAAAACTATCTACGATACCTTAGAGAAAAAGTATAGACATTTTATACCTGTTGGAAGACTTGACTTTGCAAGTGAAGGGGTACTTCTTTTAACAGATGCATCTAAAGTAGCTACAGCTTTGATGGAATCCGATTTGCAAAGAACTTACAAAATAAAAATCAAAGGTGAGATTACTCCTGATATGGAAGATGCTATGCTTAACGGTATGACACTTGAAGATGCGAGTGCCGGTGCACATTCACACTCAAAAATAACCCATATGACTTTTAAACCTTTTATAGGTTATCAAATCCAGAAAAATACTCCAAACTATTCAACTTTAAAAGTAGCTATTTCTGAAGGAAAAAACCGTGAACTTAGACGTTTTTTTGCACACTTTGGAGCAGAAGTAGCAGACTTAAAACGTATTAGTTTTGCCGAGATTGAACTTAACAATCTCCCTACCGGAAAAAGCAGGTTTTTAACAAGAAGCGAATATTCTGCTTTAGGCAAATTCCTAAAAGAGGAAAAGAAAAACCAAGAGAAGCTTGCTCAAAAACTCGACAACCAAAAAAAGCAAGAGCAAGAACTACACAAAAAATAGATAATGAGTGACTTTACTAGCATTTTACGTCCTAACAATTTTGATGATTTAGTAGGTCAGGAGCATCTAAGCTCCACTGACGCACCGCTTAGAAAACTTTGTGAGAACAATGCTCTCGGTCACAGTTTTTTCTTTGGTCCTGCAGGTTGTGGCAAAACTTCAATAGCACGCATCATCGCAAAAACTCTAGATATGCCGTTTTATGAATTTAATGCTACGTCTATAAAGATTGAACAGCTTAGAAAAATATTTGAACAGTATAAAAATGCCCTTCAAAAACCACTTATATTTGTCGATGAAGTTCACCGTTTAGCAAAAAATCAACAAGAGGTTTTGCTTCCTATGATGGAGAACAATTCCATACTTCTGATAGGTGCTTCAACTGAAAATCCATTTTTTTCACTGACTTCGGCAATTCGCTCTCGAAGTATGCTTTTTGAGCTTTATCCGATTAATAATGATTCCCTTTATAAACTATTAGAAAAATCACTAAAAGACATAACTATAGATGCAGATGCAAAAGAGTATCTTGTGGCAAGTAGTGGTGGAGATGCAAGAGCTATGCTCAAACTTTTGGAGTTTACTTCAAACCTTGATAAACACATAACACTTAAGAATCTAAAATCTTTAAGACCAAATGCACTAAGTGCAGGAAGTTCTGAGGCAGGAGTGCATTATGATTTAGCATCTGCACTTATAAAATCAATCCGCGGAAGCGATGCAGATGCGGCTATATATTACTTGGCACGTTTAATTGACGGTGGAGAGAGTGCCGACTTTATAGCAAGACGTCTTGTAATACTTGCAAGTGAAGATGTGGGGAATGCAAACCCTCAGGCACTCACACTTTGCACATCTTGTTTAACAACCGTGAAAAATATAGGTTATCCAGAGGCTAGGATACCTTTAGCTCAAGCTGTAATATACTTGTGTGCATCACCAAAATCAAACTCGGCATATATGGCTATAAATAAAGCACAGCAGATGATAAATAACGGTGTAATGCTAGATATTCCCAAAAATATAACCCAGCGTAATGAAGGTTACCTTTATCCACACGATTTTGGCGGATATGTAGAACAAGAGTACCTTTCTAAAAAGCTTAATTTGGTTGAGCTCAAAGATATAGGCTTTGAAGCAAAGATGAAAGATTGGTTAATAAAAGTAAAAAATAGCTTCTAAATCCCTATATATTGACAAAAGTCAAAGAAAAAAACTTTTATTTTTGCTTTAATTAATATCTTATTGATTACAATTATAAATATAGAATCTATTCTAAGGAACCGATATGAGTATTAAGTATAAGTTGAACCTAATTGCTGTAATAGTTGTTTTGTTTTCATTGATAATTATAGCTCTTAGCTCAATAAAAGCTATGGATGAACGAAAAACTGTACTTCAAGTAAGTGAACTAAATGTGTTATCACAAAAACTATCTTTACTGATACATGAAACACAAAAAGAGAGAGGGGCGAGTGCTGGTTTTTTAGGCTCAAAAGGGAAAAAATTTGTTGAAATTCTTCCAAAACAAAGAGAACTAACAACACAAAGAAATAAAGAGTTAAATACATATATGAATACTCTTGATTTTTCAGAGTATTCGGATGAACTGCAAAATGAGATTGCGGCATTTAAATCAGATATGGCTAAAATTGACTCTATAAGAGATAGAGTCAGCTCACTAAACATAAGTGTAAAAGATCAGGTTTCATACTATACAAATATGAATGCTAAGATACTTAACATCGTATCTTTAACCGCAAAACTTGCAAAATCTCCCGAACTTGTTAAATCACTTAACGCTTATACAAACTTTCTAAAGTCTAAAGAACGTGCAGGGATAGAAAGAGCAGTTTTAAGTAATACTTTCGCAGCTGATAAATTTGCAGATGGTATGTTTGCAAAAATGATTACTCTTATAGCTGAACAAAATGCTTTTTTAGATGCTTATAAAAGTATAGCTACGGATGAGTCTAAAAGTTTTTATAAATCAACTATGAATTCCCCTGTAGTAGACCAAGTAAACGATATGAGAAATATTGCAAAAGCAAAAGCATTTGAAGGTGCCTTTGGTATTGATAGCGTAAATTGGTTCAAAACTATTACCAAAAAAATTAATCTTTTGAAAAAAGTCGATGATGAGATAGCTAAACAAAATACACAACTTTTAGAAAAGATAGCTTCGGAATCTAAAACAAGAGCTTTTACGTCTATTATAGGAAATATTGTTTTTGCAACAGCAATTATAATCATAATGATTCTTATAAGCAGAGGTATAAACAGAAGCGTTAATGAAAGTTTAACTAAAATCAAATGTGTCTCTAGCGATCTTGACTTAACTTGTAATGTTGTGGTGGAAGGAAAAGATGAAATATCACAGATTTCTCAAGCAATTCATACTATGATTGTTGCATTTAAAGGTAGTGTTCATAATGCTCAAGACGTATCAAGTGCAACTTTATCTCAAAGTGATAAACTAAACGATGTTGTTGAAAAATTAACTATAAATTCTAAAGAATCCGAAGCAAAAATTTCCGATATTAATGTATTAGTATCAGAAGTTGGAACAAGATTAGACCAAGTTGAAGAAGATGCAGTTGTTGTAACAGAAGATTTAGATAAAACATTTCAAGTTCTTGATGGCTTTGTATCTAAACTTAATGAAGTTGTAGAATCGATTGAAACTGGTACTCACCAACAAGAAGAACTTGTTGTTAAAGTCTCTTCATTAACTGAACAGGCAAAAAATATAAAAGATGTCTTAGCAATAATTTCAGACATAGCAGATCAAACAAATCTTCTTGCCCTAAATGCTGCGATTGAAGCTGCTCGTGCGGGTGAGCACGGACGTGGTTTTGCTGTTGTAGCCGATGAAGTAAGAAAATTGGCAGAACGTACACAGAAATCTCTAAGCGAAATAAGTGCAAATGTTAACCTCATTACTCAAAGTGTAGTTGAAATAGCTAGTGAGACGGAAGAAACATCAAAAAATATGAATAACATAGCGGGCTCGGCACAAGAACTTATCAACTCTTCAGAAGAAACAAAAACAAATCTTCTAGAGACAACGGACAAGTCAAAAGACGTAATGCATCAAAGTACATATATTGCTACACAAACAAAACAGTTGATATCTACCATGGATGAAGTTATTGAAATATCTAATGAGAATGGTGAGTATAGAGTAAGCGTTGAGAACGCAGTTGAAAGTCTAACGCAAGACGCTCACAAAATGAAAGGTGAGTTATCTAAATTTAAAATTTAATTAACTATAATAAACAAAGAATATAAAAAAACATAAAAGGCAAAATCATGGATATATCAACATCTGGTTCAGAAGTAACCATAACAGGAAATATAAAAAGTGTAAGTAACTTTCAAACTATCAAATCGACATTAGATGGCGTAGCTGCTAATAACCCTAGCATCAACTTAATAATTGAGGATTCAATTTCTATAACATCCTCTGTAATTGGTTACTTAAATAAGCTGGTTTTAAAAGATGGTATTAAATTAACTATGTCGGTAGGTAATGAAGACCTTATCTCTTTGCTAAATGATTTAAATTTATCTAGTGTATTTAATGTAAGAAAAAAATAATTATATTTTATGACAAATCCTAGTGATAAAGAGGTAATTTATAGTCATATAAAGACGTTAAAAATTTTGTATGTCGAAGATACCAAAGTTACTCAACTTTTTTTTAAATCTATTGTAGATGAACTTGTTAATAAGATTATCTATGCCAGTGACGGGAAAGAAGGATATCAAAAGTTTCTTGATAATGAAGTTGATTTAATTATAACTGATTATGCCATGCCAAATGAAAATGGTCTTGACATGATAGAAAAAATAAGAAAACAAGATACTGAGGTTCCTATTATACTTGTCTCAGCTATTGAAGATTTAAATGTAATTGCCAGGGCACTTAATTTAGATGTAAGTGCTTTTATAAAAAAACCAATTAGTAAAAAAGAACTCCTACTATCAATTGAGAAAATGGCAAAAGTTTCAGTTGCAAATAAATTTATAGAAGATCAACGCAATAAACAACTACTCGAACTTCAAGCTAAAGATGAGTATAAAACTTATCAAGAGGACTTGGGTTTTGCTAAAGAATTAAATATTTTAAGAAATGACTTCTACTATCAAATGACAGACTATAATCATAATGTATCTCTAATAGATTTTCTATATCATCCACTTGATGTTATGAGTGGTGATGCTTATAGTGCTAGGCGAATAGATAAAGACACTGTTTTATACTTAATTGTAGACGGTATGGGAAAAGGTCTATCTGCCTCACTTACATCTATGATATTTATATCATTTGCAAACCATATGGTTGATAAAATGCTTTTTTTAGATAGCTTTGATATGAGTATTTTAATCAATGAAACAATGGAGTATATAAAACCTGTATTATTGGATGAAGAATCTCTATCATTGGATTATATTCTAGTAAATAATAAAGAGGAAGAACTTTATTACGCAAAATTTTCTATGCCACCAATATTATTACAAAATCAAATTAATAAAATAGTGAAAATTAAATCTAACAATCCACCTTTATCTAAATATTCTCAAACTTTTAATATTGACAAAATTGATATAAGTGAAATAACAAAATTTTTAATATATACGGATGGTATAGTGGAAAATGAAACTAAATATGATAATAAACTATACTCTGAATTTATAGAAGAAGATTTTTTAAAGGCATTTACACGAGAAGATTTAAAAAATAGCTTTATGGAAAAAATAGATGCACAAGAAGATGATGTCACACTTATTTTTATAAATAAAATAACACAATATTCAAACATTGTAGCTCATAAAAAATTTAAATCTACTCTTGTTAATCTTGACTTGGCTAATGAATGGTATGAAACACTATGGAATGATTTTACATCAGACATGAAAACTTCATATCAGGCAGGTATGGTATTTACAGAGCTATTTATGAATGCACATGAACACGGAAACTTATCTATTGATTCAAATCTCAAAAATTCTCTAATGGCTAATGATTCATATTTTGAGACACTGGCAGAAAAAGAAAAAGAAATTGATAAATATATAGATGTTAAAGTAGATAAAATAAAACAAGGTTCTGTTTATTATATTATTACAAAAATTACTGATGAAGGTAATGGATTTGATACTCATATTCTAAGCGAGATTTTTAGAAATGCACATAGATTTCACGGTCGAGGTGTATTTGTATCTAGGAAAAATTCTTTTGGTATATATTATACCTCTAAAGGGAATTCTGTTTTATATATAAATAAAGTTGAAGAATCAAGCCTCATAGAAGATGAGGCTTAAGAAGTTTTGTTTAGCTAATACTACTACTTTGATAGAGCTTTTTTAGAAGCTTCAACAACCGCGCTAAACGCTGCTGCATCGTTCATAGCCATATCAGCTAGAATTTTACGGTCTAGTTCAATACCAGCTTTTTTAACACCATTCATAAATGTAGAATAGTTCATACCATTTAAACGAGTCGCTGCATTAATACGGATAATCCATAATTTACGGAAATCACGTTTTTTCTGTTTACGATCTCTGTGTGCATATACTAATGAACGTTCAATTTGTTCCTTAGCTTTTCTAAAATGTTTACGACGACCTTGATAAAAGCCTTTCGCTAATTTTAATATTTTTTTGTGTCTTTTTCTACGAACAACACCTGTTTTTACTCTTGGCATTTTTTTCCTTTATACTTTACCCAGTTGCTATCTTGCAATCAAGGTGTCCCATTATGGACTTGCCCAGTTAAAATAACTGGAGATTTAGAATTAACTAATGTTAGTTAATCATTTCCTTAATACTTTTCTCGTCAACTTTAGCAACTACAGCCGGGCTGTTTTGCTTACGACGAGTATCTGCATCTTGTTTAGTTAGAATATGACTTCTGTACGCTTTACCACGTTTAACAGAACCATTTTTCTTAACTTTAAAACGCTTTACAGCGCCTTTTACCGATTTCATTTTAGGCATCGATTGTCCTTTCGCGTAAAATTCTCATTACTTTAGATGTAATTTGAGGGTGGGATTATACCCAAATATTGTAAAAATTACAATATTTGGTATAAGAATACAAGAGAATTAGTTCTCTTGTGTAGGTTCTGTAGAAGGTACAGTTCCTGCTAAATCTTCATCAGAAAAATAACCCCAAATTTTGAAGTCTATTCCATCAATAACAATGTCACCAACATAGCTAACATCCGTCGATGGGATTATTCTTTTTGAATTGTAAGTACACTCATATGACATATCAGTTGTTGAATCTGCAGTCATTTCAGGACAAACAGATACACCTACTCTAAATTCACCCCAGTTTTCAAAATTAACATTTGTGTTATGAGGCCAAAATGCCATTTCAGCGTCATCATTGTTTGCACCAACTGTAGAATTCCAATCTGTAAACTCTCCATCACTGTTTCTATCATCAAAAGCGATAAGGTTGATATAACCTTTACTATCCATGCTGTCTTTGATAGTTTTTGCCGCAATACTTAATGAGAAGTTCCCATCAACAACAGCTACTTCAGAACCAATTTTAGCTCTTGTACAAGTATGAACAAATGTTGTTTCATTAAAAGTACATTCTTCACTCATAAGTGCAACTTTAAGATTTAGAGCACTTAGATTTGCATCTACATTCTCAGAACTTACTGAACCGTTCATAACAATTTGCTCATCACCAACTAATACATCTGCACTACCGACTTTAAACTCAGCCCAAGTATGTCCACCTTGACCAACTTCACGACCTGTGTTTTTATCTAAAAATACTACATTTACACCAATGTTATATCTTCCATCAAGTCCTGAGTCTTTTAAAGGAATAGGTAACTTAAATGAAGTTGCTTTAATAGCTTTATTGTTCCACCAAGTATTATATATCTCAGTATTACACTCTTCATAGTTAGTACTTGTACAATTAGGATTGTATAAATTAATACCTACTTGATATGCAGGTATTATATTTTCAGGTAAATCAAGAGCTGCTAATTGAGTTTTCAGTGCTGTATCATCCCATTTAAATACAACACCTGATACAGAATCATTTACATCATCATTATCTGTGTCCATATTAACGGCAAATCTTGTTGGCTCATAAGCTTGTTGAGCTGTATTAAACTCATCCATTAAAGCTTGTTGTTGTGTTGTTAAATTAGCCCAATCAACATTCTCACCATTTAACTCTTCTGGCCATTGAGGCATCTCTGTAGGAGAAATAAGTTTCGCTCTTATATCAAATGCACCTTTTAATACAAAAGTATTAAATGTTTTAGTTACAGTCTCTCCATCATAGGTAACACTTACAACATAATCACCGCTAACATGGTCTGTAATATCCATTTTACTTTCATCTTGCGTACATCCAGTCTCATCACACTGACCCCATGGCGAATAACTTAACTGAACCCAATCGCCTTCAACACGAACATCTAAGTCTACAACTCCAGTACCTGTAGCAGTAGGATACGTTAAAGTAACTGCACCAAATTTAGATGCATTTGCTTCTGCTCCTCCAAACATCCAGCTTGGTTTTTCAACATCTGAATATACTGATAAAAACTCTACTTCAGTACCTGTTCCATTAATATCAATCCATGATTTATCTGTTCTAGCTTCAAAATAGTTAATACCTAAAGTATCATAACTAGCTAATTCGTTTACAAAACCTAAATCTTCAAAAAGAAATTCAGGATCTATCTCTACAATGTACATATTTCTAATTTGATCTTCAAATACATCACCAGTAGCTACATTTTCAACAGCAGTAATTATTTCTTCCTCTGCTAATACACCTTCAACAAATGCAATAAGTACAATACCTTGACCCATATTTTGAAGTGGTGTTTCTGAAGTCATAGTCTCTGCAAATGCTTTAGGAAATAAAAACTCAATAACAGGTGGAAACTCAGCAAGCTCTTTATAGTCTGCATCTGTTTTATCTGTTTTTTCTTTAAGTGCGTAATGAGCTAATATTTCAGCTTTAAGTGCTGTAAAGGCTTCACCGTTAGTCATTTTTGCATCTAATGTACTAATAATACCACTTACTAAATTCTCTTGTGAACCAGCAGGAACTCCAGCTTTCTCTAGCTCTTGTACATACCAATCATTTGGACTCCAAACATCAGGTGTTTGCTCATTATCATCATCATCTCTAAACCCTTCAGATTCAAACTCTAATTTTGCTAGAAAACTACCTACAGTAAAGTCTCCTGATGTATACTTGTCAGCAAGAAAATCAACTACCCAATCAGGTACACCATCATCCTCACCAAAAGCTTGAGTGAAAATTTCTGTAACTAGCTCTTTAGTAGTCATACTAGCATAAACTGATAATTTAGCTTCATTTTTTCCAGAATCTAAAGTATTCGATACTGTCTCGTCAGATACAATAACCCCACTAGAATCTTGTAGTTTTTCATTCTCTTGTGCAGTTCCGACAAATTCAGTAAAGTCAGCTTCAACCGTCATATCATCTTCTGATGGTATAGAGATTAAACCTTCTTGAACCAAGTTTGAAATAGAAGTTCTAATAGCCGTTTTAACACTTGCTATCAATTCAGTAACTTTAGACTCGTCAATATCCACACCGACTACTGCTTCTTCAACTGCCTTAGCTATCGCTTCAACTATAAGTGACGTAACCCTACTTACTTCTGCTCCTGAAACATCTGAGTCACCAACGGCTACATTAGATTTTAGCTCTAAAACTCTTCCATCACCAAGGTTTTTCACATATCTAACTATATACTCTTTATCACCTGCGATTTCATTACACTCATAAGTACTAGTACCTGTAATATCACATGTAATATTTGTATCTTTCATATCACCATTTTCATCTAGAACATACA